>NZ_JAAKYA010000015.1 GCF_011044775.1 Limisphaera ngatamarikiensis
ATATTCAACGCCGAACCCAAAAAATCTTCACCCGCCGGTGCAATACCTCAGGCGATGGCTAAGGTTTGGGGGGACGCCGGTGGCGACCGTGTCCGGGCTTTTCAACGGCCTCGGGCTTGCGTAGGGTGGAGGTTCGGCAACCGGCCGTGCCGGTCAAAATCCGCGGATTGCCGGGCGCCGGATGCAGGGATCTATGGCTTTGATCGTGCAAAAGTACGGGGGGACCTCGGTCGCCAATACCGAGCGCATCAAAAACGTGGCGCGTCGGGTGGCCGAATATCATCGGCGGGGCGACCAGTTGGTGGTGGTAGTTTCGGCCATGAGCGGCGTGACCGACGGGCTGATCAAACTGGCCAAGGAAATCACGCCGCTGCCCAACGAACGGGAGCTGGACGTGCTGCTGGCGACCGGCGAGCAACAGACCATTGCCCTGACGGCCATGGCGTTGCACGCGCTGGGTGTGCCGGCGGTCTCGCTGACCGGGGCCCAGGCGGGCATTGTGACCGACGGCGTCCACACCAAGGCCCGGATCCGCAACATCACGCCCAAGGCCGTGCGCGAACTGTTGCAATCCGGCGCGGTGGTCATTGTGGCCGGTTTCCAGGGCGAGACCCCCGAGGGCGAAATCACCACGCTGGGCCGGGGTGGATCCGACCTGACCGCCATCGCCATGGCGGCGGCGCTGAAGGCGGATCTTTGCCAGATTTACACCGACGTGGACGGCGTTTACACGGCCGATCCGCGCATTGTGCCGACGGCGCGCAAGCTGGAGGAGATCTCCTACGATGAGATGCTGGAGCTGGCCAGTCTGGGCGCCAAGGTGATGCAAAGTCGCTCGGTGGAATTCGCCAAGAAATTCGGCGTGGTTTTTGAAGTTCGTTCCAGCCTGAACGACAACCCGGGAACCATCGTGAAAGAGGAAACCAAAAGCATGGAAGGGATCGTGGTGCGCGGCGTGTCGCTGGACAAGAACCAGGCCAAGGTCACGCTGGTGGGTGTGCCGGACCGGCCCGGTGTGGCCGCGCGCATCTTCAAGGCCCTGGGCGATGCCGCCATCAACGTGGACATGATCGTCCAGAACATCAGCCACGGCGACGGTCCGCCCACCACGGACCTTTCGTTCACCGTGGACAAGGCGGACCTGCTCAAGGCCCGCAAGGTCATTGAAGCACTCCAGCCCGAGCTGGGGTTCCGCGAGGTGCTGGCCAACGAGAACATTGGCAAACTCTCCATCGTGGGCGTTGGCATGAAGAGTCACACCGGCGTGGCCGGTAAAATGTTCGAGGTCCTGGCCCGCGAGGGGATCAACATCGACATGATCTCCACCAGCGAGATCAAGATCTCGGTGGTGATTGACCTGGCCAGGGCCGAGCAGGCCATGCGGGCCGTGCATGCGGCCTTCATTGGTTGAACGGCAGTCCCGCCACCGATCCTTTCGGTCCGGGGGCGCAGCCCCGTCGCCGGCATGCCCGCAGTCATCCATGCCCTCCTGAGCCCGGCGGAATGGGCCGTGCCCGGTCGGGCCGCGGGTGCGGACACGATCTGCGTGGTCTTTGATGTGCTGCGGGCCACCAGCACGGTCGTTACCGCCCTGGCGCACGGGGCCCGCGGAATGATTCCGGTGGGCACGTTGGAAGAGGCCGTGGCATGGCGCCGGCGCGATCCGGAATGTTTGCTGGCCGGTGAACGGGGTGGTTTGCGGCCCGGTCCGGATCAGACCGGCGGTGTGCCGTTCGATTTTGGGAACTCTCCGCGCGAGTTCACGCCCGAACGGGTCCGGGACCGTCTCATTGTTTTCACCACCACCAACGGGAGCCGCGCGCTGCAGGCGTGTGAGGCGGCGCAAGCCGTGCTGGCCGGCTCGTTTCTGAACCTGGGCGCCACCGTGCAGGTCGTGCGGCGGCTTGAACCCCGCCGGGTCACGCTGGTTTGTGCCGGTACGGGCCCGGAGACGGCCCTGGAAGATGTGCTGGCGGCGGGGGCTTTTTTGGATCTGTGGCGGGGTATGGACACGGAGGCCGCATGGACGGACGCGGCCGCGGCGGCCTGGCTGGCGTGGTGCCGGGCTGCCGGGGATTTGTCGGCCGCTCTCCGGTACTCGGCCAATGCCCGTCGTCTGGCCGCGCGGGCGGGACTGCGGGACGACATCGCCTGGTGCCTGCAGCGCGACCGTTTTGAATGGGCGGTGTGGTGGGCCGGACCGGAGGCCGGATTGCGCGGGGCACCACCCGCCGCGGCGGTGGCGGCACTGGATTCGCGCAGGCGCAGCCTTTCATCTCCGCCCGGCCTGTGCTAGTCCATGGGCGTGGCCGAGCCGAGCCTGTTGCTCCTGATTCCCGCGTACAATGAGGAGCGGCGCATCGAACCGGTGCTGCGCCGGTACGCCGAGTATTTCAGCCGCCATTACACCGGCCCGTTTCAGATCGTTGTGGTGTTGAACGGCTGCCGCGACAACACGCGCGGCGTGGTCGAGCGGGTGGCGCGGGATCATCCCTGCATCCGGTGGCTGGAGTTTCCCGATCCGATCGGCAAGGGTGGCGCCCTCATCGAAGGGCTGAAACTGGCGGGGCAGGCGGAGGCGATCGGTTACGTGGACGCTGACGGTGCCACGCCGCCGGAGGCGTTTCACGCGCTGGTTCGACGGCTCGGGGAGGCTGACTGCGTGATCGGCTCGCGCTGGTTGCCGGGGGCCGTGCTGCACATTCCCCAGAGCAGCCCCCGCCGCTTTGCCAGCCGGGTGTTTCACGCCATCGTCCAGTTGTTGTTCCGCATGAACATCCGGGACACCCAGTGCGGCGCCAAGGTCATGCGGCGGGAGGCGATCGAGAGAATCCACGCCCATCTCACCATTGCCGACATGGCCTTCGACATCAACCTGCTCTACTGCCTGAAACGGGCCGGCTACCGCATCCTCGAGGTACCGACCGAGTGGACGGACCAGATCGGCTCCAAAGTGCGCCTGTTCCGCACCTCGCTGACGATGTTGTTGTCCGTGATCCGGATCCGGTTGATCTATTCGCCGTTTTACCGGTGGTTGCGGCCGCTCCGACCCCTGGAGGCGTGGCTGTACAAGAAATTGCGCGCCCCCGTGCCGTTGCCGGGGCCCGATCCCGCGCAGATCCAGCCCGCGGCACCCCGGCAGCCCACGCTGCACGATTCCGCGCCTCCGGGACCCGCCGGCCGCAAGACGGGATGAACCCACCGCACGGGCCACGGACCGCGTCCTCATGCACCATTCTCTGTCATTGAGCGGGTCCATCGAATTTGCTCCGGCATTCGAGCCGCGGCCGGAGATTCGGGTGGTGTTGTTCGACCTGGACGGAACGCTCTCCCTGTTACGTTCGGGCTGGGCCGAAGTCATGGCGGATCTTTACGCCGGGTCGTTACCGGCCCTGCCGGGGGAAAGTTACGAGGCCCGGCGGCAACTGGCGCTGCAGGACATCCTCAGCCTCAACGGCCGGCAAACGTTGCACCAGATGATCCGGTTGACGGAACGAATTCGCGAGCGCGGCGGGCGACCGGACGAACCGGAGTCGTACAAGCGGGAGTTCCTGCGCCGGTTGACCGGCGCGGTGGAACCGCGGAAGGAGGCGGTGCGGCGCGGGACCGTGCCGCCGGAGAGATGGCTGGTGCCGGGTGCCCGCGCGTTTCTGCGGCACCTGCGGGAGCGGGGGCTGGTTCTGTACCTGGCCAGCGGTACCGACGCCGCCGCCGTGGAGGAGGAGGTTCGGTTGCTGGGGTTGGAGGAATTTTTTGCACGGCCGTTGTTTGGGGCCCGGGACGAGTCCTTCACGAAAGCTGCAGTGATTGAAGAGATCCTGCGCCGGCACGACCTCAGGGGCCGGCAGTTGCTGGCCTTTGGCGATGGCGTGGTGGAGATTGGCGACACCTGCGCCGTGGGCGGGCTGGCGGTGGGCGTGGCCGTGGACGAGACGAATCCCGGTCGCGGCCGGTTGGACGAGGCCAGGGTCCGTGCGCTGCGAGCGGCGGGGGCGCAGGTGGTGATTGCGGACTATTCGGAAGGGCCGGCCCTCCTGCGGGTTCTGCTGGGCGAAGTACCGCCGCCCGGTCAAGCCTCGTAGGCTGGCACCGGGCATTCCGGGCTCAAGGGGCGCGCAACCGATAGAACACCGGACCGGGCCCGGCCGGCCAGGGCCAGGCATTGGTGAAAGCCGACCCGGGCACGACAAACCAACCCGCCGGATCGGTCACATCGGTCGCGTTGGTCTCCAGCAACCATCCCCGATACGGGTCGGGCCAGGTCAGCCGCCCCTGCCCGGCCGACGGTTCCCACCCAAAGTTCAGTCGGGGACGTTCGCCGACCGGGACCCGCACCACCTCCAGGCCCCCTTGCGACAGCAGATTCGTGTTCCAGCCCAGCCCCGGGGGCAGGGGCGGCAGGCTGATCGCGGACCACTGCACCGAGGGGTTGACCGCTTCAAGCCAGGTGAAGACCTGCCCCGGCTGGAATGCACCGGGCTGTCCGGACAGGTTCGTTATCGTCAGGGCGGCCGTGCCCGTGACACTGCCGAGGACACGCAGCACGGCCTGCGTGGCTTGCAGGGGATCGAGCCCGATCCTCAGAACGCTGCCGGGTTGGAAATCCACGTCCCGCACGGTCAGTCGACCCGCCCCATCCACACCCGGGGCGCAAGTACCCCCGGATTGAATGCGCACGGGGCCCGGAATCGTGCCGGTCCCGCCCAGGACCGCGCCGGCACCCACGGTGACCGGGCCCGACCCCAGGGTGCCCGTGACCCACAGTGTACCGCCCAGGACCTGGGTGGTGTTGGTGTAGGAGTGCGTGCCGCCCAGCGTGAGTGTGCCGGTACCGATCTTGATCAGGCCGATGGGCGCGCCGTTGGTGGCGGCACGGATCGAGCCGGTGACCCAGTGATCTCCCGAACCGGAAAACACCACGTCCCGGCCACCGGTCAGGCTGCCGATGTATTGGATCGGACCCAGCACGCGCAGCAGGCCGGCCCCGGATTCGAACACCACCCGGTTGCCGCCGACCTCGAGGTAGATCGGACCGCTCAGAAGGTTGGTGCCGGAGACATTTCGGACGGCGGCACCCGAATGGTTCCGGCAATGGATCAGCATGGATCCGGGCACCACGATGGATCCCTGGGCACCGTCCAATTCAAGCATGGAACTACCGCTGTTGTTGTTCCGCAGGGTCAGACGTTGCAGCGTGGTCAGCGCCCCCGGATGGGCGGCCCGAACGATGCCGTCGGACGCTGTTGTGCTGCCGGTGTCGAGGTAGGCCGTGCCGGTGCAGCGGTTGTCACCGGCCAGAATGAGGGTTCCGGGGCCGATCCTGGCCCAGCCGTTGGTACCGGCCAGCGGGACGGCCAGGGTGACGAAGTTGGTGACATAGAGTCGAGGCGATTCACTGGTGCCCGAGTCCAGGGTGAGAGTGGCATCGTTCGTGCCCGCCAGGGTCCAGCCCTGGGCACCGCTGAGGTCGCCGAACCGCAAGGTGCCGATGATTTGAGGGGTATCGAGCCACACCGTGCGCGGGGCGGTGATGTTGAGGGTGGAGAAATCGGCGGTCTGGCCCGGACCGGCCGCGATCCGGCCGCCCTCCCACCGCGAGGGGTCGCTCCACAGGCCGTCCGAATCAGCCACCCAACGGCCGCTGGCCTGGGTGGGGCGGACCTGGATGATCCCCACGGCGAACGCATTGAGTCCGGCGGCATCTGTGACGCGGACGGTCACGTACTGGGGGCCTGCGGCATCGCTCGGCGGGGTGCCCGTGATCTGGCCGTTCAGGGCGACCTGGACCCAGTCCGGGCCGGCGGTTTTGCGGAAGCCCACCAGGGTGTCGCCGGGATCCGGGTCCCAAGCGGTTCCGGCCAGCGTGGCGGAGAAGGGTTGGCCCCCCACGGCGGTTCCGAGGTCGAAGACCTGGTTGGTGAACTGCGGCGGTTGATTGGTCAGGAGGCGTGCGATCTGGTCGGCGGTCATGACGTAGTCGGTGATCAACACCTCATCCAGGATGCCGGAGAAGTGCGGGTCGGCCGGCCATTGGCTCCGGCCCAGGAAGTTGTACCGCGGCTGGAACTGGGCCGGCGTGATGGAGGTGGTGGCGGTGGCGACCCGGACCCCGTTGACGTAGAGCTGGGCGCTGGTGGCGCTGAGAGTGACGGCCACATGCGTCCACCGGTTGACGGGCAGGGCGGAGGTTTCGACGAATTGTGTCGTGTCGCCGTTGCGCAGGCCGAAGCGCAGGGTGCCGGCGCTGCTGCGGGGTGTCAGGAACATGTACTGCGTGGTGCTGTTGCCGAAGTCGAAGATCCGCTGCCAGTTGGCACCGCCGCGCCAGTACACCCAGGCAGCGAAGCTGAAGCCGCTGGACCGTGCAATGCCCGGCGGGAGGCTGACGCGGGTTTGCACCCCGTCGAAGACCAGCGCCCGTCCGCGCACGCCGTTGGTGAAGACCGGGCTGCCGGTGGTCACGCCGTGGTTGCCGTGGCCGGATTCATCCCGCACATGACCGTCCATGGAGAACTGGGCGATGCCGCGCGTGCCGGGATCAAACCCGGTTTGCAGATATCCGATGCGGGAGGGTTGGTCGCGGTAGGTGACTCCGGCCGGTGTGAGGCTGCCGTCGTCCCATTTCACACGCCGGACGTCCTCCACCCAATTGTAGAGGGCGTACCGTTCCACCCAGGGCGTGTCTTCCAACATTTGGATCATGGCGGCGATGCAGGCCTGTTGCTGGGCAAAGGTGGGGTCGGCACAACTCGTCCAGTTGGCGCCGTTGTTCCATTCGGTGATCCAGATCGGCCGTTTCACCTGGTCGTAGGTGGCCTTGAGGAAGTTGTAGAATTGGTTGGCGGCTCCCGCGGGGTCGGCCGGGTTGTAGCACCAGTAATAGTGGACTGCGACGAAGTCCACGCGCAGCCCGGCTGCATCCGCCTGCTGGAGGAACGGATACAGCCAGCTGTTGCGGCCTCCATCCGAAGGGGCAGGCGAACCCACCCGGAGACCCGTGGCCAGCAGTTCCGGCCACGCGGCCAGCGCATCGGCCACGCTCAGGTTGGCCTGGTCCGGTCGGTCGGGCTCGTTGAACCCCAGCAGATGCACCGAGCCGCGGGCGCGCCAGTCCTGGTTCAATCCCGGCCACCACCGGTTCTGCTTGATCGGCACATACTCCAGGTCCGCCGTCGAGTTCCGGTTCAGGTTCCAGTTGTATTTCCAGCCCACGTTCAGCCCCGATTCAATGTCCCCGGCGATTCCCTTTTTGGACGTCCATCTCCAGGGGATCACATACACGAAGCGGACCCGATCGCTGAGCTCGGGCGGAAGCAACCCCATTTCCACGTCGCCGTCGGCGGCCACGTAGTTGCGGCTGAAGCCGGTGCCGTCCTCGCGTTCCGCCAGGGTCACCGCGTAACCGCGTTTCAACCGGAACGATTGCACCGCCCCCAACCACGATCCCAGCCCGGCTCCCCGGAAATAGACGTAGGACGTCAGCGACGTGGACGCGCCCGTGAAATGCGGTCCGGAGTACAGCGTCAACGGGCGGAATGAAGTTCCGTGCGGGACAATCACCGTGCCGTCCCCGTAGGGTACGACCCGGCAATTACCGCCCACAACGGCTGCCGCCCGGGCGATCTGCACCCGGCTCAGCAGCGTGGTGGCCACCACCGACGGGCGAATCGAGGTGAACACCAGGTAAGCATCCGGCGAATCGAGGCTCACGGTGCTGCCGGGCAACGGTTGGGGTGCACCCGTCAACCGCAGTTCGCAACGGCCGGTGACCACCACAAACACGTTGGTCAGGCCGGCATAGGTGGGCACCCCGCCCTCGAGCACCAGATCCTGCGCCACCAGTTGCAGGGCCGGCAGCAAACCCACCAGCCAACCCCATCCCCACCGGGCCAACGACCTCCCTGTGCGTAAACCCAACCTGGCAGACATGACAGATCTCCCATCGCACAAAACGCACACGGGGGCAATTCCCCCGTTTGGGGGATCCCGTGGACCGAAACGACCGGCTCGCCCGGCTCAGTTCCCACGCCAGAGCCGGAAAAAGGCGCGCGATCGGAACGGGTTTTCCGGACCGATCAACGCGGCCCGGCTCTTCTGCAGATCCACCTGGACCAACAGAGCCACGCTGTGCGCGCCGTACCCGTCCGAACGCAGCGCGCGCACCCCGTAGCCGTAAGCCAGCATCGCCTGCCAGGCGGCACTGCGGTAGCTTACGCCCACGCTCACCCCTTCGTGCCACCGACCCGCCAGCGGCACCCCGGGCAGGTCATCCACCCACGCTGCCGAACCGGAGACCGTAGCGAACCATTGGCCCGCAGGGTCCAGCGGCCACGACAGCGACGCGTGGCCCAGCACGAAACCCTCCGCAGACAGTTCCTGGAAATAGTAGCCCGGCAAGGCCACGGCAAACTCCGACGCAAACGGCAGCACCGCCCCCAGCCGATACGCGCCCAGCCGGTCCGTCTGCGCGCTCCAGGCCGCCGTCAGCCCGGCGGACCAGTGCACCCCCAACTCCTCATGCGTATGTGCCAGCAGCAGGCGCAACCACCCACGATGATTCCACCACTCCAGCATCCGGTCTCCGCCGAACCCGTAGGCTCCGGCGCGGGTCCGGCGTTCGAGCTCGTACCAGAGCGACAGTTCCAGAGCGGCCCGGGGGAACAGGACCGGTTCGCTTCCGCCCCACCGCAAGCCCGTCCGCATCCGCCATCCGAAGTGGTCCGGGGGCAATGCAAACCCGGGCGCGGTGTCGTCTTCCTCGTCGTAATCCGCGTAGAACCCTGAGAACCGGAGCACCGCCTGCAGCGGCACCCGCCAGCCGGGGTCGAGGCGGTGGTAAAGAGCGACCGAGGCCGACCCCCCGTGTCCCACAAACGATTCGGCCGGGATGTAGCGGCCGCGCCGGATTTCGTTGTAACTCTCACCGAAGCCGCCGCCCGCCACCCCGAACGCGAGGTGGGTCTCCCGACCCAGCGCTTCGCGCACCACCAGTTCACTGTCCAGATACACCGGCGCCACCGCCAACCGGAGGGTCAGGTTGGACGCGGCAAAGCCCGGTTGATTGCGGTAGTAGAACGCATAGCCCGAAAAGGGCGAATGCCCTTGAAACGCCTGGTTGTAACCAAACTGGATCAGGTCCCGCGATTCGGGATCCACCTGCGCCTGCACCGTTGCCGGTCCGCAACCGACCGCCATCCAACCGATCCAAAGGCAAAGACATGCCCACGGACCGTCCGGTCCGGAATACCTGGTCGTGCCCCTGCCGTGCATGCAACCCCTCCACCTTTCGAGTGCGTCGACCCCAACCACGGAAGCCTGCCGACCGGCCGCCGGGCAGCTTGACCCGGCGCGACCGCAGAGTTCAGAACTGATGCAGGAACCGCAGGTCGTTCTCGTAAAACAGCCGGATGTCCGGGATCCCGTACCGCAACATGGCGATCCGTTCGATTCCGAACCCGAACGCCCAGCCGGTCCACACCTCCGGATCGTAGCCCACCGTCTCAAACACCACCGGGTTCACCATCCCGCATCCGGCGATCTCGAGCCATTCGCGTCCCATCTTCCGCGTCAGCGCGTTGCTGAAATCAATTTCGTAGCTCGGCTCCGTGTAGCTGAAGTAGTGGGGTCGAAACCGGATCCGCACGTCCCGCCCCATCAACTCGCGAAACACATGCTCCACCGTGCCCTTCAGATCCCCCACGGTCACCCCGCGGTCCACGTACAAGCCCTCGATCTGGTGGAAGGTGGGATTGTGCGTCGCGTCGGCATTGTCCCGCCGGTACACCCGGCCCGGCACAATGATCCGCACCGGCGGCGGTTGGCTTTCCATCACGCGGATCTGAACGCTGGAGGTGTGCGTGCGCAGCAGCCATCGGCCCCGCGGCCCGGCCGGGTCCGGCAGGTAAAACGTATCCTGCGTGTCCCGCGCCGGATGATCCGCCGGCGTGTTGAGTGCATCGAAGCAGTGGTACTCATCTTCCAGCTCCGGCCCGTCTGCCACCGCAAACCCCAGCCGCCGGAAACTTCGCACAATGTCCTCGATGACCTGGGTCAACGGATGCAACCGACCCACCCGACGTCGCCGGCCCGGCAACGTGAAGTCATACGGCACCTTGGGCCGGGCCGCCTCCAGTTCCAGTTCCCGACGTCGCGCCGCCAGGGCCGCCTCCAACTCCGCCTTGACCGCGTTCATGGCCTTGCCGGCGGCGGGTCGTTCCTCCTTCGGCAGGCTGCCGAGGTGCTTCATCAGGGCCGTGAACCGACCGTGCGAGCCCAGCCAGGCCGCCCTGGCCTGATCCAGCGCCGTCAGATCACCCGCGGCCGCAAACGCGGCCAGGGCCTCCTGCTTCAACGGTTCCAAATCATTCCACCATGCCATGCCGCTGCGCATTAAAGGCCAAACCCGGCCGAAATCACAGCGCAAAAGTCGGCCCGACCGCTCCCGCGTGTCGGGTGGAGTTTGCGCCCGGCCACGCCTGCCGGCGCGCACGGCCCGGATCTATCCATCCCCGAGACCGGCGGTCCGGCTGCCCCGGGAGAGACGGTCGTAGAGGTGCTTGCGACTCCGAGGGCAATCCGCAGCGGCGGTGTACATTGGCGGTTCAAGCCCGTGCCGCCCGGGGAGCTGCACAGAGCCGGCCTTGCCGGATTGGATCCGGCCGGCCGGAAGATTGCAGGGGTGCAGGTTTGGACCCTTGCGGGGTGCTCGACCGGTTCTATAGCCCTTGCGGTGCGGGTGCAAAGGGCACGAACCGGCCTCGCGGGGGGCGGTGGAGGGCCATGGTCCGGGTCCGGATCTCTGGAAGGCCGCCCAACCTGAGGTCGTCCGCCGTGCCCTGCCGCGCGTGGCGGTTTGCCCGGGGGCTGAAAAATTCCCGGGCGGGCGCACAACCATCAGAGGTCGCGTGGGATCCCGGCCGTCCGCACCCGGTTTTCCAGAACCGGGCGGCGACGAAGGGTGGAGCGTCGGGACGGGGACAGGCTCGGAGCCGGTATGCGCCGTGCTGCCGCTCGGGGAAAGTGGCGCCGCGTTCTGCGGGATTTGGGGCTTTGCAGCCCGCAGGTGTTGCAGGGGGCGGTTCGGGCCTGGGTGGCCGGGTGCCCGGGAAAAGCATTGCGCGCGCGGGGTGGTTGTGGCTTCATGCTGCGGGAGATTTCGGCCCGGGCAGGGTTGAGCGTTGGAGCAACCGACGGGCCGGCGGGTTGCGAATTCGGGATGCCATGGCAGAAACCGGCCGATTCCGAATGACGGTTTTGTATTCGGGCCACGTGCAGGGTGTGGGCTTCCGATACACCACCAGTCAGGTGGCGCGAGGGTTTGACGTCACCGGGACGGTGCGGAACCTGCCGGACGGGCGCGTTGAGTTGATTGCGGAAGGGACACGTGAGGAGCTGGAAGCGTTTCGGGAGGCCATCCGGAGTTCCATGGGCGGGTTTATCCGGGGCGAGGAGGTCAGTTGGTCCGAAGCAGTGGGTGGCATGCAAGGGTTTCGAATTGTAGGTTAGACAGGTCATAGCGATGAAGTTTGCGATCCTGGCGGACATTCACGGCAACCTCGAGGCGCTGCAGGCAGTGCTTGAGGATGCCCGGAAACAGGGGTGCACGCATTACGCGTGCATCGGGGACGTGGTGGGCTACGGCGCCAATCCTAAGGAATGCCTGGACATCATCCGGTCCATGGGAATGCCGTGCGTGAAAGGCAACCACGACGAGTACTGCTCGATTGAGGAGGATGCCGAGGGTTTTAATCCCCTGGCGGCCGAGGCGGTGATGTGGACCCGCCAGCAACTGAGCGAGGAGGATCGGCAGTGGTTGCGGGACCTGCGGTATGTCCGCATGGTGACCAATTTCACGATTGTCCACGCCACGCTGGATGCGCCGCAGCGTTGGGGGTACGTGTTTGACAAGCTGGCTGCGGCGGCCAGTTTCCCCTACCAAAACACGCCGGTATGCTTTTTCGGGCACACGCACGTGCCGGTGGCCTTTGTGCGGGACAGCGTGGTGCGCGGCGGCACCTATTCGAAGTTCAAGATCGAGCCGGGCAAGAAGTACTTCATCAACGTGGGCGCCGTGGGGCAGCCGCGGGACGGCAATCCGAAGGCCGCCTACGTGGTGTACGACGTGGACGAGGGCACGGTGGAGCTGCGGCGGTTGGACTACGACATTGCCACGGCGCAGAAAAAGATCCGCGCCGCCGGCCTGCCCGAGCGGCTGGCGGAGCGGCTGGCTTACGGTCGGTAACCGCGGGGGGAACCGGCTGCGGCCGGAGACGGGGGCCCGATGCAATCGTTCGTGGCTGCCAGCGCCGGACCGGTGGGGCGGCGGCTGCACCGGATCCGGGTGCTATCCGACGGGCGTCCGGGGCATGAGAACCAGAGTTTGGGGTTGGCGGAGGCTCTGGCGCGGCGCACGGGTGCCTCGGTGGACTGTCAACGGCTACCCGACGTTGGCGGGCCGCCTTTGCGGTGGTGGGCGGCCGTGCGCCACGGCGGCCCGGCGCCGGACCTGATCCTCGGGGCCGGTCACAAGACCCACCTGGCCTTGTGGTTGGCGGCGCGCCGTTTTGGTGCGCGCTCGGTGGTCATCATGAAACCCACCTGGCCCACGTTCCTCTTCGACCTTTGCCTGGTGCCACGCCATGACCTGGAAGGCGGCCGCGCCGGTCCCCGGGTCGTTCCCACCTGGGGGGCCCTGAGCCGCATTCCCGAAGAACTCCCCCCCAAGGAACCGCGCGGGTTGATTCTGTTGGGCGGCCCCTCCCGCAGCCACGAGTGGGCCGGGGACACGTTGATCCCGTGGTTGCACGAGGTGGTTGCGGCCCGACCGGAGTTGCATTGGGCGGCGGCCGATTCGCATCGGACTCCGGCGGGATTCCTGACCGCGGTGGTGCGTGCGGGTGTGCCGGTGACACCCTTGCCGCGGGAACGCACCTCGAGCCGGCAGTTGTTGGAACAACTGTTGGTGGCCGAGGAGGTATGGGTGACCAGCGACAGCGTCTCGATGGCCTTTGAGGCGGTGACGGCCGGTGCGCGGGTGGGGTTGTTTCCCATGCCCGTGCGGGATGCCGGCGGCGGGCCGGTGCGCGCCCTGGAAACCTTGGTGGAGGGCCGGTACGCGACCTTGTTTCCGGCGTGGCGATTGCAGGGGCGCCGTCTGCCGCCGCCGCGGCGACTGCACGAGACGGCCCGTTGCGCCGCGCTGATCCTGGAACGGTTTTTCCCGGGACACGCGCCATGAAGGTGTTGCAGGTCGTTCCCGAGTTGAACGAGGGCGGCGTGGAACGGGGCACGCTGGAGGTGGGCCGGTTTCTGGTGCGGGAGGGGCACGAGGCGGTGGTGATCTCGCACGGCGGCCGGTTGGTCCCGGTGTTGGTGGCGGCCGGGGTGCGTCACGTGGCGATGCCGGTGCATCGGAAGGGGCCTCTGGGCCTGCTCTGGATCCGGCCGTTGCGCCGCTGGTTGCGTCGGGAGCGGCCCGACATTCTGCATCTGCGATCGCGCTGGCCCGCCTGGCTGGCCTGGCTGGCCTGGCGCGGATTGGATCCGGCCGGGCGCCCGCGGCTCGTCACCACGGTGCACGGGTTTTATTCCGTGAACGCCTATTCGGCGATCATGATGCGGGGCGAGCGGGTGATTGCCGTGTCGGACAGCATCCGCGCCTACATTTTGCGGCATTATCCGGGGACCGAACCGGATCGCATCCGCGTGATTCCGCGTGGCGTGGATCCGCAGGAGTTTCCACGGGGGTTTCGTCCGGATGCGACCTGGTGGGAACGTTGGCGGCGCGAACATCCGCAACTGAACGGGCGCCGGCTGGTGACGCTGGTGGGTCGGTTGACCCGGCTGAAAGGGCACGAGGATTTTTTGCAGGTACTGGTGCGGTTGCGGGATCGGTGGCCGGGCGTGGCGGGCGTGGTGGTGGGTGGCGTGGCGCGGGGCAAGGAGCGGTATCGGGGCGAGTTGTTGCGGGAGGTGGAGCGGCTGGGGTTGAAGTCGCGGGTGTGGTTTTTGGGGCATCGGAGCGATGTCCGGGAGATCCTGGCCGTTTCGGATGTGGTGTGTTCGTTGTCGCGCCAGCCGGAGTCGTTTGGTCGGACATCGTTGGAGGCATTGGCCCTGGGGCGGCCCGTGGTGGGATACGATCACGGCGGTGTGGGCGAACAGTTACGGGTGTTCCTGCCCGAGGGCGCCGTGCGGCCGGGGGACGTGGACGCTGCGGCGGCGGTGGTGAGTCGGTTTTTGGAGAGTCCGCCGGAGCCGCGACCGGTGGGACCACCGTACACGCTGGAGGCCATGTGCCGGAGCACGTTGGCCGTGTATGAGGAACTCTTGTCCGGAGGGGCCCTGGTTCAACACTAACTTGCCGTGGCGGGCGTTTTTACCGATGCTGCCGGCTGCGTATGGGCTTGCCTGATCCTGTCTTGGCCGGGCTGAGGGAAATCGTGGGGCCGGATCATTTGCTGACGGCGCCGGAGGATTTGATTCCGTACTCGTTCGACGGCACGGCGGCTTTGCAGCAGATGCCGGGGTGTGTGGTGTTCCCGCGCGAGACGGCCCAGGTGTCTGCGATTCTGAAACTGGCGCAGCGGACGCGCACGCCGGTGGTGACGCGCGGCTCGGGCACGGGCCTGAGCGGCGGGAGCGTGCCGGTACCGGATTGCATCGTGCTGTGCCTGGCGCGGATGGACCGGATTCTCGAACTGGACCGCGCCAATCTGACCCTGCTGGCGGAGGCCGGGGCCACCACCCAGGCCATCGCCGAGGCGGCGGCTGCGGCCGGACTGTTCTACCCGCCGGACCCCGGTTCGATGAAAATCTCCACCATCGGCGGGAACGTCGCGGAAAACTCGGGCGGCCTGCGCGGGCTCAAATACGGCATCACCCGCAATTACGTGATGGGCCTGGAAGTGGTGCTGGCCGATGGCGAGGTGTTTTTCACGGGCAACAAATGCGTCAAAGACGTGGCGGGCTATTCGTTGAAGGACCTGTTCATCGGGTCCGAGGGCACGCTCGGCGTGATTACCAAGGTGCTGCTGCGGTTGATCCCCAGGCCGGCGGCCAAGAAAACCCTGCTGGCGCTGTACGATCAGATGGAGGCGGCGGCCCAGACGGTGTCGGACATCATCGCCTCCCAGATCATTCCCTGCACGCTGGAGTTTCTGGACCGGACCACGTTGCAGTGTGTGGAGGCATATGCTCATGTGGGGTTGCCGCTGGATTGCGAGGCGGTGCTCTTGATGGAGACCGACGGGCACCCGGCCGCGGTGCAGGAGGAGGCGGCCCGGATGGAGGCCATTGCCCGGCGCAACGGCGCGCGCGAGGTGCGCGTGGCCGGGGACGAGGCCGAAGCGATGCGTCTGGCGGCGGCCCGCCGCAATGCGTTTTCCGCCCTGGCGCGGGTGGCCCCGACAACCATTCTCGAAGATGCCACCGTGCCGCGCAGTGAACTGGCGCGGATGGTCCGGTTCGTTCAGGAGGTGGCCCGAAAATACAATCTGAAGATCGGCACGTTCGGCCACATGGGCGACGGCAACCTGCATCCCACCTTCCTGACCGATGAGCGGAATCCGGAGGAGATGCACCGGGTGGAGGCCGCCGCCCGCGAGATTTTTCAGGAAGCCATCCGGCTCGGCGGAACGATCACGGGCGAGCACGGCGTCGGGCTGGCGAAGAAGCCATTCCTGCCATTGCAATTGAACCCGGTGGAAATGCGGGTGCTGAAACAGTTGCGCCAGGTGCTGGACCCGCAGGGGATCCTGAATCCCGGCAAGATGTTCGATTGAACCGGTGCGGGTGGGTGCGGCTGGTGGGTTGAGACCGACGGCTTGAAGGGGGTGGAGATCGCCGGGGTTCCCCCACCGGGCCGGGGCCTGTCTTCGGCCCCGGGCCACGGTGGGCAGGGGTGGAGCTTGCGGTTGCGTGTGGAGGCGGGCCGTTCCATAGTGGAGGTCCGGGCCGGCAACCTGCCCGGTTGCGGCCTGTTACCTATGCCATTCACAGCGGCTGAGATTGCCCGGCATCTGGGGGGTGAGGTGATCGGGGACGGGTCGGTTCTGCTCCACCGGTTTGCACCGGCAGACCGGGCCGAACCCGGAGACCTGACCTTTGCGGAGAACGAGGTGTTTCTGGCCCGGGCCGAACAGGGTCGGGCTTCGGCGATCCTTGTGGATCGACCGGTGCAGTCGGCCAAGACGCTGATCCGGGTTCCCAACGCCCGGATTGCGTTTGCCAGGGTGTTGCCGCTGTTTTTCCCCGAGGTCCGGCCGGAACCGGGCATTCATCCGACGGCGGTGGTGGGGGAGGGGGCGCGTGTGGATCCGACGGCCCACGTGGGGCCGTGGTGCGTGATCGGGGCGCGTGCAGTGGTGGGGCCGCGGTCGGTGTTGTGGGCGCAGGTGTACGTGGGGGAGGATTGTGAGCTGGCCGAGGACGTGTGGCTGTTTCCGCAGGTGGTGTTGTATCCGCGGACGAAGCTGGGGGCGCGGGTCCGGATTCATTCCGGGACAGTGATCGGGAGTGACGGTTTCGGTTACGTGCAGGACGGGCCGGTGCATTTGAAGGTGCCGCAGGTGGGCTCGGTGATCATTGAGGAGGACGTGGAGATCGGGGCCAACGTGGCGGTGGACCGGGGCGCGCTGGGGGCCACGGTGATCGGGCGCGGGACAAAGATTGATAACCTGGTCCAGATCGCCCACAACGTGACGGTGGGGGAGCGTTGTCTGATCGTGGCGCAGACCGGGATTGCGGGCAGCACGCGTTTGGGCAATTACGTGGTGCTGGCCGGGCAGGTGGGGCTGGCGGGGCATCTGAAGATCGGCCATCGGGTGAGCGTGGCGGCCAAGTCGGGGGTCATGCACGACATCCCTGACGGCCAGAAATGGCTGGGCATCCCGGCGCAGCCGGATCGCCAGGCCAAGCGCCAGATCATCGCCCTGCAACAACTGCCCGACCTGCTGCGCCGCGTGTCGGAACTGGAAAAGCAGGTCGCGGCCCTGCAGGCGGCTTTGGCGGGAACGAACGCGGCGCCGCCGACATCCCCACCGGGCCCGCCCGGCGCACCGGCGTCCGGCACCTGACACGTCGGCGACGGAGACGGGCAGACGCACGGGAGGCAGGGACCCCGCATGATTGCCGTGGTGGATCCGTTGGCCGAGGCGAACGACCTGGTGGCGCAGGTCGAGGCCATCTTTTCCCCGCACGGTCTGCTCTCCAGGGCCAGGAACTTCGAGTACCGTCCCCAGCAGCAGGCCATGGCGGTGGCCGTGGCCCGGGCGCTGGTGCGTGGAGAGAGCCTGTTGGTGGAGGCGGGTACGGGCGTGGGCAAGAGCCTGGCCTATCTGATCCCGGCCATCCTGTTTGCGGTCCGGCACCGGAAACGGGCCATCATTTCCACGCACACGATCAACCTGCAGGAACAGCTCATCCAGAAGGATCTGCCGCTGCTGGAGCGCATCCTGCCGGTCAAGTTCAGCTATTGCATGCTCAAGGGACGCGCCAATTACCTGTGCACGCGCCGGCTGCACAAGGCGCTGGAACAGGCCCCCGCGTTGTTCACCTCGCCCGAACAGGCGGAACTGGAGCGGATCCGACAATGGGCACAACAGACCGACGACGGCAGTTTGTCGGATCTGGACCCGCAACCGGATCCGAAGGTGTGGGACCAGGTGTGTTCGGAGCGCGGTTTGTGCGCGCCCCGGCTGTGCGGACCGCAGTCCGAGTTCGCCCAACAACACGGGGTTTGTTTTTACCAGCGGGCACGGCAGAAGATCCTTTCCTCGGACGTGCTGGTGTTGAACCACACGTTGCTGTTTACGTTGCTGGGGGGGTGGGACGAGGAACCGCCGGACGGGGGCGTGCTGTTCAAGAATGATTTCGTGATCTTTGACGAGGCACACACGGTCGAGAACGTGGCGGCCCGTCACATCGGCCTGAGCCTTTCGTACGCGCAGGTGCGGTACACGCTGCAGCGGCTCTGGAACCCGCGGACGCAAAAAGGCTTGTTGGCCACACTCCGCAAGGGGGCCGCGGTGGCCCGGGTGGCGGAGACGCTGGAGGCGGCCGAGGCGTTTTTCCGGGAACTGGAAGCGGCCTGCGACGAACTGGCACGGACCAGCAGGCCAAGCGGCCGCGGGGGCGACGGGGACGAGGGCGAACGCGGCGGGGCCGCCGGCTGGACCGAATTGCGGATCCGGCGACCCGATCTTGTGCCGGACCGCCTCACGGTGCCGCTGCAACGGTTGCGGGAGGCGATCGGGGAATTGATCAAGGCCAGCGAGGACCGTGAAATTGGCGAGGAACTGGCCGAATGCAATCGTCGTCTGGGCGAACTGCGCGAGGCGGTGGCGGTGTTCCTGAGCCAGAGCGCGGAGCACCATGTTTATTGGGTGGAACGTGCCGGCCGCACGCAGCAAAACCTGACGCTCAACGCCGCCCCGGTGGAGGTGGCGGATTATCTGCGCAGCCGCCTCTTTGAGAGCGGCACCAGTATCATCATGACCAGCGCCACGCTGGCCACGCGCCGGCCGGATGAAGGTCCGCGACCCAACCCTGCGGAGGCCCGGCCGGGCCGGGAAGGGACCGGCCCCGGTGGCCTCGACTATTTCGCACGCCGCGTCGGTGGCGAATCGGCGGTGCAACTGCAGGTGGGCACCCCCTTCGACTATGCCCGGCAGATGAAACTCTACGTGGTGGGCAAAATGCCCGACCCGCGCGAACCCGGTTACCGGGACGCCCTCGAACACTGGATCGAGCATTTCCTGCGGCTGACGCACGGCAAGGCGTTCGTGCTGTTCACCAACACCCGGCTGATGCATGAGCTGGCCGCGCGTTTGGAGCCCAAACTGGCCGCGCTGGGCATTGAATGCCTCGTACAGGGCACCGGCACGCCGCGTTCGGTGCTGCTGGAACGGTTCAAGGAGGACGTCGACTCGGTGTTGTTCGGCACCGACAGTTTCTGGCAGGGGGTGGACGTGCCCGGAGAGGCCCTCAGCAACGTGATCATCACGCGGCTGCCGTTTGCGGTGCCGGACCATCCCCTGATCGAGGCGCGCATCGAGGCCATCGAGGCCCGCGGCGGCAACGCGTTTCAGGAGTTTTCCCTGCCGGAAGCGATCCTGAAGTTCCGGCAGGGGGTCGGGCGGTTGATCCGGACCAAGACCGACACCGGCATTGTGGTGGTGCTGGACAACCGCATCCTCACCAAACGTTACGGCCGCGCGTTCCTGGAGGCCCTGCCCCCATGCCCCGTCGAAATCGTCTGACCGGCATGCGCCGGGCCGACCGTGCTGCCCATCCATCACCCGGCCCCCACCTGGAGCTCATGCGGCCGTGCGCCCGGCCGGCTCCATGCGACGCACCGGCTGCCCGGGAGTCACGGGCCCTTGGTCCCCGGCCCTCGTCACGTCCATGACTGCACCGGCTCAACACCGGACCCCCGGTCCTGCGGAAGCCGTGATTGAGATCGCGCGGCCCCTGGTAATCGCGCACCGGGGGTTTTCGACTGCAGCACCCGAGAACACCGTGCCGGCCTTTCAGCTGGCACTGGCGGCCGGGGCGGATCTGGTGGAGCTGGACGTGCACCGGAGCGCGGATGGAGTGTGGGTGGTGATCCACGACGCCACGTTGGACCGCACGACCGATGCGGTGTCGCGCCGCGGACGCCGCAGGCAGGCTGTGCGCAACGTCACGTGGGAGGAACTGTGCGCACTGGACGCCGGTTCATGGTTTCAACCCCGGTACGCCGGCACCCGGGTGCCGTCCCTGACCGAAGCAGTGCGGCTCATCCGCACCGGGGGCTGCATCCCGCTCATCGAACGCAAGGCCGGTGAGCCAGCCGATCTGGCCCGGCTGCTGCGCGAACTGAATGTGGCCCGCGAAGTGGTGGTGCAATCCTTCGACTGGCACTTCCTGCGACTCGTGCATGAGGAGGCCCCCGAGATAACACTGGCCGCCCTTGGTCCCGCCTCGAGGCTTCCCGACGGCTCCCGAGGGGATCAGACCGATCCCTCCCTGGACGATGCCCGGGCCCGCCGGGCGGAACCTACCGGTGCTCGGGTTTTGGTGTGGGATCATTACCACATCCACGCGGCCGGCGTGCGCGCGGCGCAAAAGCGGGGGTTCAAAGTCTGGGTCTACACGGTCAATGCAGACCCTGATTATGAGCGGGTGCTGGTCGCGGGTGTGAACGGTCTCATCACGGACCAACCGGCGCGGTTGTGGCGGTTTCTGGCCCTTCGCAAAGGGCCCAACGCAACTCCCGGCCCGTGACGGCCCCGGGCGGTCACAACAGCAACAGTCGCCGCAATCTCGAGCCGAACGCGACCGCGTTTGTTCCGCGGTCCGGCCCGGCGTCACGGGGGTCGGCCGACCGATAGCTCGGTCCGGGACAGCGCAACGACCGGGTCCGTTTGTCGCAGGCAGGCAGGGGACGAAGCGGACCCCGCGGTTCAGGCCGGATTCAGGTGAAGGATGTCATGGACCCACCTGCGCAGGGTCTGCAATTCCGGACTGACCTCGGAAAGGGCCCGCAGGAAGTTGTGGAAGCCTGGTGACTTATCGAAACGCGGCTTATCCCGCAGCTTTGCAGGAGTGTCGGGGAGGCCAAACCTTGACGGATCCAGTTTTGCAGCGCCGGCACAGTGGTAAAGCCAGTCCTCGAGCCGGGGCTTCAGGACGATCAGGTGTCGTTGGGGCTGTGTGGTGTGGATGAGACGGACGGTCCATTGAAGCTGACTCAAGAGACAATAATTCGACATTTCTTGAGGTTGGGCCGCGCCGGGATCCTCGTCCACCATACCCAACCCGCAGGGAGCACGGCGCAGCCCGTTCATGACGTTGCCTTTACAACGTGCGTGGAGGACCAGGTGGCCGGGGACTCCCAGGACCTGAACCAGCAGCTTGTCCGCATAACACTCGACGTATACCATCACGGGGTTTCCAGGACGCTTTCGAGATCCAGGAACGGATCGGCCTCCAGCAACCGGGAGATCTGACCTTCGTTGAGTCGCGTGGTCAGGGTCTCGTGGTTCACGTACCTTGTTACGAACACGGACACGTCTTGTTGGGGTGCCTTTTCGATCACGGCGGCGAGCAGATACGGATTGTGGGTGGCGATGAAGTACTGGTGGAGTGGGTCCTCTGCGATCTGCTCGCCCAGGTGCTTGGTGTAGTACGGGAAGGCGTGGGCCTCAGGTTCCTCGAACACCAGCACGCCCGGCTGGTTGGAACTCATGGCCACTTTGTAGAACAACACGCGGCGCAGGGTGTCGGAGGCCACGCCCAGTGGATAACTGATCGCCACGCCATCTTTGAGTTTTTGCAGTTCCACGGCCTGTTCGTGAGGTTTGAACACGACGGCCAATCCGTAGGGCCGAAATAGTTCCGCCACCCATTCCCGCAGGGCTTTGGAACCGTACACCACGGAGAAAAGGTTGGGCCCGTGGGGTGGGATCAAGATACCGGGTTCGGCCCGGCCCGGCCGGGGCGCAGCGTCGTAGCGGTAGAACCGCACCGCGGACAGGTCCGGGATGGGTTCTGGCCGTCTGCCCTGTCCGTGCGGATCGAGCCTGCAAACGACCTGCCCGGCCACCTGGACGAGATAGGCGGCCTCTTCGAACCGGATAAGGGTCTCGACGTCCGGCGTGCCGCGGCACCGGATGCAAATCGGTTCCTCCGTCAGTCCGTCATGGAAGAGCTGATGGGTGAACTGGAAGCGGACGAACCGCTGCAGGTCGTCGTAAGGCCAGCCCAACCACGACAACAGACCGAGGGCTTCGAGGAGGTTGGACTTGCCCGTGTTGGGTTCGCCGATGAAAAGGTTGATCCGCTGGCAGTCCAGTTCCAGGTGTCGAACCGACTTGAATCGCTCGATGCGCACCGACTTGATCATGCGGTTTGCAGTGTAACGGGGTTCGGAACGGAAGACACGATCGGTTTCGAGGTCGTTCGTGTTTGTCCGGCGGCGGGTAGGGCGGGGCGCCGGTGGGTTGGCGGGCTGACCTGGCGGGGGCAGGTTGCGGATCACTCGCAGGGTCGGGCGGCGTGCCGGCCGGGTGGCATCGGCCCGTGAGCGGGGGCGGTCCGCCGGGGGATCAACAAATCCGGGGCAATTGTTCGCCGCTGAACATGTCGAGGATCCGGGGGGCACCGATGCGGCTTCGGAGGGTGACCCGGCCCTGGCCGGGTCCGCGCACCTCGCCGATCCGGGCTGCGGGAAGGTCGGGTGCCGCCTCGCGCAGCAGTTCCAGGGCGCGGTCGGAATCCCCGGGTGCCACGACTGCGAGGAACCGGCCTTCGTTGGCCACGTGCAGCGGGTCCAGGCCCAGGATTTCGCAGGCGCCCTGCACTTCCTCACTCACGGGAACGGCGGACTCGTCCACCAGCAGGTCGAGTCCGGTGGTTTCGGCCAGTTCAACCAGGGCGCTGGCCAGGCCGCCGCGGGTCAGGTCCCGCAGGCATCGCACCTGCACTCCGTTTTCGATCAGCCGGAAGACCGGATTCACCAGCGGCGCGCAGTCGCTGGTGATGGAGGTCTCAAAGCCGAGCCCTTCGCGCACGGCCATGATGGCCACGCCGTGTCGACCCACGTCCCCATTGATCAGGAGATGGTCACCGGGTTGGATGCGGTCGGGACCGATCCGTACGCCGGCGGGGATCCGGCCGAGGCCGGTGGTTGTGATATAGAGACCGTCGGCCCGGCCGCGGTCCACGACCTTGGTGTCGCCCGTGACGAGGGGGACGCCCGCGGCCGCGGCCGCCTGGCGCATGGATTGCACCACGCGCCGGAGGGTGTCGACCGGCAGACCTTCCTCAAGGATGAACGCGGCCGAGAGTGCCACCGGCCGTGCACCGCACATGGCCAGGTCGTTGAGGGTGCCGTTGATGGCCAGTGTGCCGATGTCGCCGCCGGGGAAGAACAGGGGGCGCACCACGTAGGCGTCGGTGGTGAAGGCCAGTTGTTCGCCCCCCAGGTTCAGTTGCGCGCCGTCGTGACGGGCGGCCAGGGCGGGGTTGTCAAACGCCGGGAGAAAGATCTCTTCCAACAACCGGTGCATGAGCCGGCCGCCGCCGCCGTGCGCCAGCAGGATGTTTTCGTAGCGGCTGATCGGAAGGGGACAACTCGTTCCCGTCGGAATGTCGTTCATGGCCGGATCGGTATGCGGCCTTGGGCGGGTGCGAGGCAAGCGCGTTTGGGGCGGTTGTGGGGCCGGGCCGGGTTCAACCCGTTGTCGGCGCAGGCCGGGCCGGGTTGCGCCGGTAGCGGTAGTAGGCGGCGCAGGCGCCCTCGCTGGAAACCATGGTGGCGCCCAGGGGATGTTCCGGTGTGCAACGCGTGCCGAAGGCGGGGCATTCGATGGGCTTTTTGCGTCCTTGAAGGACCAACCCGCTGATGCACTCGCCGGTTTCAGGGCGGGAGTCCACCGTCAGGTCGAACCGACGTTCGGCGTCGAAAGCGGCGTATTTTTCGCGCAGGCCCAGACCGCTGGCCGGGATCCGGCCCAGTCCCCGCCATTGCCGGTCCACCACCTCGAACACCTCCTGCATCAATGCCTGGGCAGGGCGATTGCCTTCGCGGCGGACAGCCCGGGCGTAGGCGTTTTCGACCCGCGCCTCGCCGCGCTCAAGTTGTCGGACGCAGCGGTAGATGCCCTGCAGGATGTCGAGAGGTTCGAACCCGGTGACCACCATGGGCACGTGGAATTGTTCGGCCAGGGGTTCGTATTCCGTGTAACCCATGACGGTGCAGACGTGTCCGGCGGTGAGGAATCCCTGGATGCGGTTGTCCGGCGAGCTCAGCAGGGTCACGATGGCGGGCGGGACCCGGACATGGGAAACCAGGAGGGAAAAGTTTTTCAGGCCGAGACGGTGTGCCTGAAGCACCGCCAGCGCATTGGCCGGCGCGGTGGTTTCAAACCCCACGGCAAAGAAGACCACATGCCGATCCGGGTGGCGTCGGGCCAGGGCGACTGCATCGAGGGGGCTGTAAACCATGCGCACGTCCCCGCCGGCGGCCTTCACCGAGAGCAGGTCCTCCTTGGTGCCCGGCACGCGGAGCATGTCGCCGAAGGAACAGAAAATCACCCCGGGCTGCCGGGCCAGTGCAACGGCCTTGTCAATCAACTCCACGGGGGTTACGCAGACCGGGCAACCGGGGCCGTGCACCAGGGTCAGGCCCGGGGGCAACAACTCGTCGAGTCCGAACCGGACGATGGCGTGGGTCTGCCCGCCGCAGACCTCCATGATCACCCAGGGCCGGGTCTGACATTTGCGGATGGCTTCGACCAAGCGCCGGACGCCGGCGGCGTCCCGATACTCATCCACGAATTTCATCCGAAAAGCCGGGGTTTTGGGGAGGGGCCAGGCCCGGTGCGGCAAGCTCCTCCAGATCTTCCATTTGCCGCAGGTACTCGAAGACCTGTTGCGCCTCGGATTCGTCCACGACGCTCAGGGCCATGCCGACGTGGACCAGGACATAATCGCCGGGTTTGGCCTCGGGGACGCAGGCCAAGCTGACGTCCTTGACCACGCCGCCGAAGCTGACCCGGCCGGTCCGCTCCAGCGGGTCGTCACCGTTCACGCTCAAAAGTTTCCCTGGTACTGCCAGGCACATGACGGATGATATCTAACCGCAGAATCGAACCCCTTGCAAATCCCGGGGGTGTGCAGCGGGTGCGACGCGGCGGGCGCTCGGTTTCACTGAAGTTGGACACCGCCGGGGAGCTTCAGTCCCAGGCGGGAGGCCACCTGGGCCACGTCCTTGTCGCCCCGGCCCGAGAGGTTGACGATGATCACCTGGTCGGGCCGCATCCGGGGCGCGCGTTTGATGGCCTCGGCGACGGCGTGGGCACTTTCCAGCGCGGGCAGGATTCCTTCGGTTCGGGCCAGCCGTTCGAACGCCTCGAGGGCCTCTGTGTCGGTGGCGTAGGTGTACTCGGCGCGGCCCTGATCGCGCAGCCAGGCATGTTCGGGCCCCACGGCCGCGTAGTCGAGTCCGGCACTGACGCTGTGGGTGAGCTGGATCTGGCCCCATTCATCCTGCAGGAGGTAGGATCGGGTGCCCTGCAGGACACCGAGAGAACCGCCCTGAAAGCGGGCGGCGTGTTTGCCGGGCAGAATCCCTTCGCCGCCGGCTTCAACCCCGACCATCTGAACGGCGGAATCCCCGAGGAAAGCATAAAAGAGTCCCATGGCATTGGAGCCGCCGCCCACGCAGGCGATGAGCAGGTCCGGCAGGCGCCCCTCCTTTTCAAGGATTTGCTGCCGGGCTTCCTCGCCGATGATCTTTTGGAAGTTCCGGACCATTTCGGGATACGGGTGGGCGCCGTAGACGGTGCCGAGGATGTAGTGGGTGGTGCGAACGTTGGTGACCCAGTCGCGCATGGCCTCGTTGATGGCTTCTTTGAGGGTTTGCTGGCCGGCGGTGACGGGGATGACCTCGGCCCCGAGCAGTTTCATGCGATACACGTTGAGGGCCTGGCGGGCGCAATCCACGGCGCCCATGTAGATCACGCATTCCATGCCGAACATGGCGGCGACGGTGGCGGTGGCCACGCCATGCTGGCCGGCGCCGGTTTCGGCAATGACGCGGCGTTTGCCCATGCGCCGTGCGAGAAGGGCCTGGCCGATGCAGTTGTTGATCTTATGGGCGCCGGTATGGAGGAGGTCTTCGCGTTTGAGGTAGATCCGGGCACCGCCCAGCTGGCGGGTCAGACGCTCGGCGAAGTAGAGGGGTGTGGGCCGGCCGCAATACTCCCGCAGGTAATACTCAAATTCGGCCCGGAAAGAGGCGTCGGCCCAGGCGCGGCGATACTCCTGCTCGAGCTCCTCCAACGGATGCATGAGCGTTTCCGGAACGAACCGGCCGCCGTAAGGGCCAAAATGACCACGCGCATCCGGCACCGATGCCAACGTGTTGCGATCCATGAGCGGGAGGTTAGCCCGGGGGACCTGACCCGTCGAGTCGGCGGGGACCGGAAGCGGGGTCGACCCTCGTCCGGATACCTCCCGGGGACCGGCAACCGGCTTGGAGAAACCGGAGGTGGACCGGCTCAACGGCCGGGTCGCGGATCGGTTCGGCGACCCGGTTCCGGCGGTGCGGAGGGCCCCGGCGGGGTGGGTTCCTCCATGCGGCGCCCGTTTTCCCGGCGGAGCAATCGCTCAAAGGCGCGGCGCTGTTCCGGGGTCAATTCCTGGCGGATCCGTTCGCGGGCCTCGGCCAGTTCCCGTTGGATTTGGGGTTGGACGGAGTCCCAGAGCTCGCGGATTCGGTCCTGGCTTTCGCGGATGATTTGTTCGATGCGCGCCCGCTGTTCCGGGCGCAGGTTCAGTTCCCGGGCTGCGCGGAGCAGGAAGTCGGTCCGACGTTGTTCCAGGCGCCGTTGCAACTCGGGTCCGGGCCGGCGCGGCCATTCGGCTGGTGGCGGCAGCAGTGGCGGGGCGGGTGATTCTGTCGGGGGCCGGAATGGCTCATGTGCCCGGGCGAGTCGTGCCTCATGCCGCAGGGACCTGCCCACCAGCACGCCCCCGGTGACAACTCCGGCGGCAAAGATCACCGCCGTGGCGAGGGCGATTTTCCACCAGGCAGGCGAGAAGGCCGGCCTGGTGGACGGTGTACTTTCATTCGGGTTGGTGCTCATGGTACGACTCCGGGGGTTGGGGCCCGGGGCGGCCTGACGCGAGGGCCCCGGTTACCAACCGAGTGAGCTTGAATCTTCCATCACGGCCAGCAGGGTGGTCTCCAGGTCCGGGGCAGGGCCGGTCCCCGAGGGGACGGAATTGCTGCCCCACAACCAGGCACAGAGCACCAGTGCCACAGCCGCCGAGGCCCAGGCGGCCCGGACCAGACCATGAACCCAGGCCAGCACCGGCTCGGGCTCGTGAGCCCCCTGGCGCAACCGTGCCAACACGCGCCGTTCAAACCCCTCCGGCACGGCTGCGGAGGGCGGACAGGCGCGAGCGGCGCGCATCAGTGCCCGGCGCAAATGTTCAACGTCGTGCTTCATGTTCCATTCTGTCCCAAGTCTCAGACGGTTTGCGTTGTCCCGGGGTTACAGGGCATCGTTCGAATGTTCCTCCAGCCAGCGGGCCAGCAGCCGGCGCATCTTTGACCGGGCCCGGAATGCCCGCACCTTGACCGTGGCCACCGACCACCCGGTCAGGGCAGCCACTTCTTTCACGGACCGATCCTCCAGTTCCAAAAGCGTCAATACCAGCCGGTCGGCCGGGTTCAACTGTTCCATCAGCTTTTCCACCAAATGCCGAGCCGCCTCGGCTCGGGAAGGATCCGGATCGGCTGCGTGATGGACCTGGTCGAGGAGCCACTGCTGTTCGACCTCGGAAAGGTCGGTGAAACTGGCTTCCCGGTTCCGGCGGCCGGCCCGGAGCGCGTCGTAACAGGTTCGCACGGCCAGGCGCATCAGCCAGTGCTCGAAGGGCGCGTCCCCGCGGTAGGCGGAGAGTTTTTGGAACGCCTTGATCCAGATTTCCTGTGCCAGGTCCTCGGCGTCGCTTTCCCGACGGACGTAGCGTCGGACGGTCCTGAAAACGCGTGGGCCATGCCGACGCATGAGGACCTCGAACGCGGCCAGGTCGCCACTGCAGGCCGCCCCGACCAATTCACGATCCGATGGACCTTCTCCGGACGCCGGCGTTACGGGGCCGGCCTGCCACGCCTCATCGGTCTGCGGCGGGGTGTTTCCATCCCGGGGAGCGGCCGGTTCTTGATCCGGGGCCTCCGTCATGGCAGCGGCACGGCGTTGGATGCCGGGTGTGACACGGACGGCTGGCCTGCACCGGGAGGCAGCGGCGGGGGTTGAGCCTCGTAGAACCCCGGCGGCAGGGGCGGCAGTTCGGGTACTTGTTGCACCAATCGGCGCCAGCGTTCGCGCTCGGACGGGCTCATGGCGCTCCAGCGTTCGGCATTTTGGAGAAAGGCGCGGCGCTCTGCCGGCGTCATTCGGGCCAGCCGTTCGAAGGACGCGATGACCCTGCGACGCTGTTCCCCGGGCAACTGCTCAAACCGCCGGAGACTTTCCTCGATCTGGCGGCGTTCGGATTCCGAAAGCGTGGCCAGGGCTTTCTGGCGCTCCTCCGGTGTCCATTCGAAGAGCCGGCGGAGTTGACGGGCCACTTCCCGCAGGTCCCGACCTTCGAGACGGGCGTCGGTGTCGTCCGGGGGCGGGGGTGGGGCACCGGTGCGGACCGCCACCCCCATGGGTTCTGCGGCGCCCCCGCCCTGCGGCAGGCGGGGCACCCGACTGAAGTAGTTCAGCGCCAGCTCATCCCGCAGGAACTGATACCGCACCGGCTCGGGCAGGGCATCCCAGATGGCGAGGCGGTCCGCCACCGCCTGGCGCAAATGGGCGGGTACGACCTGGTCGAGGGGCGGCCGGTGATCCGGGGGCTGTTGCATAAGCGAGGTGAGGAACCAGCGCAGTTCCGTGGCGCGCAACCGCAATTCCCGTTCCTCGGCCGGCAACGCCTCGTATTCGCGGACCTTGGCAAGGATCCGGGCTTTGACGGCCTCCGTGCGGTTGCTCAAGGCCTGTTCCCGCTCGGCCGGTCGCATGGCCAGCAACTCGCGGAAAAAGTCCACGGGCGAGCTCGGTGGCGGCATGGGCGGGAGCGTGGATCGGGTGCCTCCCGGGGTTTCGGCGGCGCAGAGCATCCCCGCAATGAGCCCCAGCCAGAGCGCCACGAGCCATGCCCGTCCCCCGGCTCCGCCGGTGCGGAGACGTTGTCCAGTGCAAAGCGCGCAGGGGATGGACCCGGAGCCGGCCATTTACTGGAGGAGCGTGAGCAGTTCCGTGTCGGGACCCGGACCGGCGGGGAGGCGGGCGACCACTTCGAAGTCGGCCCAGACCTCCGGAGGGGCTGCCCATTCGTTCCAGACCCGGACCACCTCGGGACTGACCGGTTGGAAAGCGACGTGGGCCCTCCACCACACCACCCCCGCCAACAGGGCGGTCGCCCCGACCATGGCCCATCGGAACCAGGCTGCGCGTGCCGCGGCCCAAAAGTCCCACCCAGCAGGTATGACCGGGGCGGGCCGGCGGATTTCCCGCTCGATCGCGGCCCGAACCCGGGCTTCAAAACCGGCGGGGAGCTCCCGGTCGGGCAACTCGTAAAGAAGCCGGGTGAGGGCCTCTTCCAGTGCCCATTCCTCGCGCGCCCCGGGATGTGCCTGTAGCCATGCCCGGAGCCGGGCGGACTCTTCCGGCCGCAAAGGCCGCCGCCACAGTTCCGCCCGCAACCGTTCCAGCTCGTCCCTGTTCATGGTTGCCAAGGGGGACAACACCGGTGCCCGGCCAAAGTTGCCCGGGTTTGCGGGTCTCCGGGACTGCCTGGTTTCCGGAGCGGGACGAGGTTGGAAGGCCTTTTGGTGGTTCGGGGCAGAGGCGCCAGGGCCGGCCCGCGTTGTTGATGGGATTCATTTCAGTCCTGTGGCACCCGCGTTTTTCGACCTGGGACGGGGCCTGTCCGGGCCGGGGCTGCCACCAAGACCTCCGGAACCGTTTCAGCGGCACCCTCCCGGTTTGGGCGCAGAAACCGTTGAAGTTGCGGCTTCCGAGGGGTTGGGGCTGCCGGGGTGGAAGTCCGCGGCCGACCCAGGGGTGCAAAAACGGGGACGTACCCCTTGGGAGGCCTGGTTGATTCGCGGGCTTGCGCAGCATTTGCGGAGGTATACACTTTGTTGCCTTAACCGGGGTGAGCCCCCCGGGCGTGCCTGTTCCGGGCGTACAAAACCCTTGGCTGGCCGACGCGGCCGGGCGGGACCCCGTGTTGACGGGCGGGCCGCTGTGAGTTCGTCTGTCCGCGCACCGAGGCCAACCAGGTTGGTACGGCACGAAGAGCGTGGCGTTGAAGAAGCCAATGAGCGAATCAGTAAGTCCGGCAGCAACGGCATATCAACTGAACTCGGACCTGGCCAAGCTGTGTCTTCCGGCGGCCAGCCGGGATTCGTTGCGGCGCCTGGCTTATGTGAACTCCATTTGTGCGGCCTTTTTGCTGGTGGGGCTGGTGGGATTGAAGATGCCGGAGCCGCATGTGCGGGCGATTCCGGAACCGGTGGAAATCGTGCCGGTGGTGTTCACGCCGCCGGATCAGCCCCCGCCGACACCCCAGGAAGACACCATGGAGCAGCCGCCGGAGGAGGACCTGTCCCAACCCACTTTGGACACCCCGGTGGTGGCCACCGTTGTGGCGGCGGATCCGGCCAACGTTGCTTTTGCGGTGCCGGTCCAGGGCCCGGTGATCCTGGCTCCGGCGCGATTTGCGGCTCCGCCTCCCCGGGTGCAAAGACCGCCACCGCCCGCGCCCACACGATTTGTGCCCACGGGGAAGGAGGTCGGGAGTTTTCCGTGGCCGAGGTCGTATCCTCGGCAGGCCCTGTTGGAGCGACAGCAGGGGACGGTAACGTTATTGGTGCAGGTGGGGACGGATGGTCAGCCCACCTCGGTCACCATACACGAGAGTTCCGGGTACGGTACGTTGGATCGGCATGCCCTGGAATGGGTTCGGGATCACTGGCGCTGGCCGCCGGGACCGCCCCGGGCCTATTACGTGCCGTTTGTGTATCAATTGCCCAAATGACGGCGTGGGGGACCTGGCATCCCGAGAGGGCTGCAAAGGACCCGGGTCCCCGGTGCAGACAACGATGGGGCGGCACGCCGGAGGTCGTCCCGAAGTGCAGGTTGAAAAGCAGGAGCAACGATTATGATGCTGGCGAACATTCTGGTGGAGTACTTCGAGATGGGCGGCTGGATCATGTGGCCCATCCTGGTCACGGCCATCGTGGCCGTGGCCGTGGTGGGCGAACGAACCTTCTGGTGGATCCGTGAGGGGTTCCGCCGGGAACCGGAGAAGTTGGAACAGATCTTCGCTGCGATTGAGAACGGCGACTTTCGGAGCGCTGCCCAGCTGTCGCGGGACTCCAGCGATCCGGTGATCCGGATGATCTGGCACGGGCTCAATCACCATCACTCGTCCCTGCAGGGTGCTTTGCAGGTGGCCGCGGGTGCCGAACTGCAACGGGCGGGACGGTTTCTCACGGTCATGGACACAATGGTGACGCTGGCGCCGCTGCTGGGGCTGCTGGGCACGGTGTCGGGGATTTTCCGCACGTTCCTGTCGATCGGCGACGTGGAGCTGGCCGTGGAAAAGGTGACCGGCGGCATCGGCGAGGCATTGATTGCCACCATGTGCGGTTTGGCCATCGCCATCATCTGTCTGATTCCGTTCAACTACTTCACCAGCAAGGTCAGCCGGTTGCAATTCGAGCTGGAATCAGCGGCCACCAACCTGGAGGTCATGGTGGCTGCGGCCAAGAAGCGGGGCTTCGACACCATGGAATTCCATGCGGAAGCCGCCCGGGAGAGAGATTCCTGAGCCGGTGGCGCCGGCCGGAGCCGGCGTTGAATCAACCCATTTGCCGATGAGGCCGTCATGAGAATCGGTTCACCTCTGCCGCACAAGAAGGCGCGGATCGAAATCATTCCGCTGATCGACATCATGTTCTTCCTGCTGGCGTCGTTCATGATGGCCAGCCTCACCATGATCCGGCTGCAGTCCATCAAGATGGACCTGCCCACGGCCACGGCCGCCACGCGCGATTTCAAGCCCGACATCATCAACATCGCCGTGGACAAGCTGGGCGACGTATACATCGAGAAACAGCGCGTTTCCCTGGCGGAGTTGCGGCTGTACCTTTCCAACAAGTACCGGATCAACACCAACGTCCCCGTGTACATCAGCGGGGACAAGGACGCGACCCACGGGGCGGTGATCCGGGTGCTGGACGTGGTGCGGCGCGAGGGCATCCAAAAGGTCTCGTTCGCCATCTCGCCCCAGAGCAGCGGCCCCGAGGAGTCCAGATAGTACGCCTGCCGGGTCCCGGGGTCCCAAACCGGTCAGGCCCGGAGGATCTAGCTTTTCCGTGCCTCTCACCCCGCCAACCGGCGGGCCGGCCGAGGTAACGCCCGCTCGTGGGAGCTGCCGGCGTGTCGGAGGAATCGGTTCAAGCGGGAGAAAAGGGCCGGGGAAGAACTTCGTGCCGGTGATCAGACTTTGAGGGTCCAGGGATCGGACCCTTCATGTAGGCCGGCGACCCGGGCTGGTTTCGTCAACAAGGGCTGCTTGCGGTCTTAGCCCGCAGAACCGGGGCAGGTGAGGGAGCAACGCCTGCCGCCGGGTTAGCGGCGCGGTGCCGTGGCTGGCGCGTTGGTGGCGGCTGCGGCCAGGGCCTCCTGCTGCGCGTTCCACTTCTGCACCAGGTCATTGAATTGCTGCACCAGGTCGTTGTACCTGACGACGATGGCGTTGCGTTCCTCGGCGAGTTTTTGCATCTCCTCATTCTGCTGGGCGATAATCTCGTTCTGTCGCTCGATGTTCGCGTTGGCCTGCGTCAGAGCTTCCTTGTAAACCTCCACCTGCTGCTTGAGCTGTTCGTTCTCGCGGAGGGCCTTGTCCAGTTCCTTGTCCAGCCGGCTCAGCTCGGCCATGTTGGTCTGGATGGTGCTCGTGAGCTGCTTGCGGATGTTTTCCAGCCGCTCGACCTCCTCCTCGGTGCGCTTGACCAGGCCGTTGAGGTTTTGAATGGCCTCTTTCTGGTCCTGCACCTCGTCCACGAGCTGTTGCAGACGCTGCCGCAGCCGTACTTCCCGCTTCCACTGAAACGCCACCAAGCCGCAGAGGGCCAGGGCGAACACCATGAGCAACGTGACCAAAAACGACTTCATACGGTTGAGCGCGTTCGCCGGAACGCAAAGTCAAGTGACGCGGAGCATCTCACGATTCCGCCCGGGTGTCAAAGCCGCAGGAAAGGATGGTGACACGAGAGCCGGTACCGCGAAGGGGCCGGTCAAAGACGGCAACCGGAGAACCAGAGAGACCGGGCCCGGGGAGCTCCGGCGTTCCTCCGGCTCGTGCAGGAAGGGGTCAGGCAGCCGCCGGGCCGGCGGCCGGTGCGGGCCGGATCGGACCGGCATCCGGTGCGGGGTCCGGGCCGGCGTGGTCGGAACCCGACCCTTGCGCCACGGGCGGGGTGCGATGCAATTCGGCCACGCATTCCACGTGCTGGGTCTGCGGGAACATGTCCAGCGGCGTGAGGCCGACGAGCTGGTAGGTGCCCTCGCTGCAAAGGAGTTTCAGATCGCGCGCCAGGGTGGCCGGATGACACGACACATAGATCAGCGCCTGCGGGTGAGCCTGCAGCAGGAGTTGAACGGCTTCGGGGGTCAGCCCTTTGCGGGGCGGGTCCACCACGAAGGCGGATTGATGGGGCGGGGTTCGCTGCAGGATTTCGGGCAGCAGCTCCTCCACGCGGCCGGCGAGGAAAGCGCCGTTGGTGATGCCGCGCCGACGGGCGTTTTCCCGGGCGGCGGTCACGGCGCGCTGGTCGTATTCCACGCCGATGAAGCTTTCCACCGCATCGGCCAGTTCGATGGCAAAGAAGCCCACTCCGCAGTAAAGGTCCACCAGGTGACGCACTCCGCTGCGCCGGACCGCTTCCCGGACCGTGCGCACCAGTTCGGGCAACAAATGAAAGTTGTTCTGGAAGAATGAGTCGGGCGGTACCACCCAGTCGGCGGGCGGAAGCCGGAGCACCACTTTGAGCCCGCTTTTGGGCGGTGGATGAGCCCGGACGTCCTGCAGTTGTCGGTTGATCTCCGGCTCGGCGATCTTGCATTCGAGGACGTCCTCCACCAGCCCGCAGTCCCAGCGCAGGAAACCGACGTTCATTCGGCGTTCGGGTTTGTTCCATTGGCTGCGGACCATGATGCGGTTGCGGTACCCGTAGGGACGGGGACACGGAATGACCGGCCTCACGAGGGAGGGATCGAACCCGCCGATGCGCTGCAACAGATCGGCCACCTGCTTTTGTTTGATGCGGAGCTGGGTTTCGTAACGGAGATGTTGGTACTGACAGCCGCCGCAACGACCGAAGTGGGCGCACTCGGGTTGCACCCGGTCCGGGGAAGGTTCCAGCACCCGGATCAACCGTGCGCGTGCATAATGGGATTTGCGTTCGGTGACCTCCGCCTCCACCGTCTCGCCCACGGCCACGAAGGGCACGAACACCACAAAGCCGTCCACCCGGCCCACGCCTTCTCCGCCGAAGGCCAGGTCTTCGATTCGGAGGGTGAGGCGCTGCCCCACCTGGAGTTGTTGTGCCCGAGCTTCCACGGCATTCAAAGTATGCGAGCCCCGGTTCGCGGCAATGTTCAACCCCTGCCGTGGACCAGGTCTCAAGAGCCGTTCCATTGCCGGAGACCCGGCGCAAAGGAGGAACCGCAGCGCGGTCCGGGCGGCCGCACGGTCGGGGAGTCGTTGACCCGGGAGACTGCCCGGAGCGGATTCAGGTCCAACCGGGCGGCTGACCGGTGCAGGCCAGCACGCTCTTCCAGAGCGGGCCGGCCGGGTCCACGTGCTTCTTGCCGGAAACGGCCAGCGGGATCGGCACCAGGGTAAAGACCCCGTTCCAGAGGCCGACCACCACGTTGGTCTTGCCGGCCATGGCGGCATGGACGGCGTGCCGGGCCAGCGCGTCGCAGAAGATGGCGTCGTCGCTGTTGGCCGGCACACTGCGGATGAGATAGCTGGGATCGAAGTATTTCACGTCCACCGGCACGCCATACTTTCGCATGTGCTGAACGATCCGGTTTTTCAGGAAAGGGCCGATGTCGGGCGGCTTGGGGTTCCCGGAGGCGTCGGTCTCCACCGGTTCACCGGCCAGCAGTTCGCGGCCCACGCCCTCGGCCACCACCACCACCGCATGATGCCGGGCAATCAGCCGCCGCCGCAGGGTCTCCAGAAACCCACGGGGGCCGTCCAGGACCAGCGGCACTTCCGGGATCAGCGTGAAGTTCACCTCCTGGCTGGCCAGCGTGGCCATGGCCGCAATGAAACCGGCGTCCCGGCCCATCACCTTGACCAGGCCCACCCCGTTGTACGCGCTCTTGGCTTCGTTGTGGGCCGCATCCAGCACCTCGCGGGCCTTGTCCACGGCCGTCTGCATCCCAAAGGTCCGCTCGACGTACATCACATCGTTGTCAATGGTCTTGGGTACGCCCACGACCGCGATTTTCAGTCCCCGCCGCAAAACCTCCTCGGCAATGGACCTGGCGCCCCGCAACGTCCCATCCCCACCCACGCAGAGCAACAGGTCAATGCCCCGCGACGCCAGAAAGTCCACCATGACCTCCACGGGTTGCGGACCGCGCGAAGTTCCCAGGACCGTTCCACCCTCCTCGTGAATGGTGTCCACCAGCTCCGGAGTCAACCGGAGCGGCGGCTCCGCCACCGCGGGATTCAACCCCGCGTAGCCGTAGCGCAGCCCCAGCACCTCCGGTACTCCGTAGTTGTAGTGCAGTTCAAGAAAGGCCGACCGGATCACGTTGTTCAGGCCGGGGCAAAGCCCGCCGCAGGTCACGATCGCCGCACGCACCCTCCGGGGATCGAAAAAAAGCCGTTCCCGCGGCCCGGCCTTCTCGAAAAACACGTCAGGTTCAGCCGGGCAGGCCGGATCGCATTCCACCCTGAAGCGCACCCGGGCCGTGTCGGACACGAACGGGGGCACGCCCGCCTCCGGTTGCCGCCCCAGTCGAAGCGGTGAAGGAATTGTGCACGGACCCAACGTCGTAACGGCGGTGTCTTGAGGCTGCAGCATCTTGGTTCCCCAAGTACTCCCCGCAGCCGCCGGGGTCAATGCCGGAGCCCGACAGCCGGCGGGAGAAACCCGATTGTTCCCGACCGGCCGGGGGCGCCACGGTTCCCCGGCTCATGCAAAGTCGTTTCAGGCCGAAAACAGGCCCCCGGGTCTTGTACGTCCGCTTGAAGCAACCTCCCACGAGGCCGGCGACCCGGCCCTGCACCGGCACTGCCGGGCACCGGCGGTGCGGATTTTGGTGAGAAAAAGTCGCAAACTGGCGTCGAGTTCAGCACCCGGTTGCGCCACAATGAAACCGTACCGCTGCGCCACGGTCCCCACCCACGTGCGACCGGCGCGGCGGAGCAGGTGGGTTCGATCCCGGGAAAACCGGTGTGCCTGCCCCGGGGCCGTGGGCACCTGCGACCGGGCCTGGACATGGTCAAACAAAGGACGGCAACCATGAAACGTGGAGTGAACCAACGCTGGCGGTCGGACCGGGAACAGGGAGGGATGACGCAATGCCCGGCAGCCGGGCGTGCGGCCGGGCGGAGAGGATGCGGCGGCGGATGGACGTCGCGCGTCATTGCATGCGCCGTGGGCATTGCGGTTGGAGGAAGTTTGCACGGTGGGGCGGCTGAATGGTGGCCGGCCGCCGACCAGGTGGTGCGTTGGGAGGCGCAGCCGTTTGCGCCGGCACAGGTCCGTTTGCTGGACGGACCCTTTCGCACGGCCCAGGAACTGGACGCGCGCTGGTTGCTGCGGCTGGAGCCGGACCGGTTGTTGGCGCCGTACCGGCGCGAGGCCGGACTGCCCCTCAAGGCGCCCGTGTACGGCGGCTGGGAATCGCAGAGCATCTCCGGCCACAGCCTGGGGCATTACCTGTCAGCCTGCGCCCGAATGTATCAGGCGCTGGGAGACCCGCAGTTCAAGCAGCGCGTCGACTACATCGTGCAGGAATTGGCGGCCTGCCAGGAGGCGCGCGGGGATGGATTCGTGGGGGGCATGCCGGAGAGCCGCCGGATCTTTGACGAGATCGCCCGTGGCGAAATCCGGTCCGGCGGCTTCGACCTGAACGGATCCTGGGTGCCCTGGTACAACCTGCACAAGGTGTTTGCCGGGTTATTGGACGCCCACGCCTACTGCACCAATGCACAGGCCCTGCAGGTGGCGGCGCGCCTGGGAGACTGGGTGGCCAGGGTGACGAAGAACCTCGACGACGCCCAATGGCAGCGCATGCTCGCCTGCGAACACGGCGGCATGAACGAGGTGCTGGCGGAGCTGGCGGCCCGCACGGGGAACAGCCTGTATCTGGATCTGGCGCGGAAGTTTTACCATCGGGCGGTGTTGGATCCATTGGCCGAGGGCCGGGACGAGCTCCAGGGCAAACACGCCAACACGCAGATTCCCAAAACCATCGGCGCGGCACGGATTTTCGAGTTGACCGGTGAGGCCCGGTTCGCCGCCGTGGCGAGCAACTTCTTCCACATCGTCCTGCGCAGTCACACCTATGCCACCGGCGGCAACAGCGAGGGCGAACATTTCGGGCCGCCGGGACAGTTGAGCCGCCGCCTCGGCGACAACACGACCGAAACCTGCAACACTTACAACATGCTCAAACTGGCCCGGGCCCTGTACCGGTGGCATCCGGACGCGTCCCTGGGCGACTACTACGAGCGGGCTCTGTGGAATCACATCCTGGCGTCGCAAAACCCCGAGGACGGTCGCGTCCTTTACTTCCTGCCGTTGCGCCAGGGCGGCGTGAAACGGTTCATGGACGATCATGCGTTCACCTGCTGCAGCGGCACGGGCATGGAGAATCATGCCCGATACAACGAGAACATTTTCTTCCACGGGACCGAATCCCTCTGGGTGGACCAGTTCATTGCGTCTGAGCTGCGCTGGCCGGACAAGGGCCTGAGATTGCGCATGCACACCCATTTCCCGGAGGAACCGGAGGTGCGGCTCCAGTTTTTCCCGGACCGGCCGGTGCACCTGACCCTCTACATCCGGCATCCTTTCTGGGCCACCAACGGGTTCGAGCTGGAACTGAACGGTCAGCCGTTGAGCGTCCCCTCTCGACCCGGCAGTTACGCGCGGATTCGACGCGACTGGCACCCGGAGGATGTGCTGGTGGTGCGGATGCCGATGAGCCTCCGTTGGGAACCAATGCCCGACAACCCGCGACGCGTGGCCATTTTTTACGGTCCCATCCTGCTGGCCGGGCAGGTGGGCTCACCCGGCTCTGATGATCCGGTGCCGGTGCTGGTGACCGGGGACCGGCCAGTGTCCGAGTGGCTGATGCCGGGCTGGGGTCGCCCGCTGGAATTCCAAACACGGGGCGTGGGTCGTCCGCGCGACGTCTGGCTCAAGCCGTTTTACGCGACCTACGACGTGCGGCACATGGTGTACTGGGACCTCTTCACCGAGGCCGAGTGGGAACAACGCCGCGCCGAGTACGAGGCCGAACAGGCACGGCTGCGCGAGTTGGAGGCCCGGACGGTGGACCGCTTCGCCATTGGCGAGATGCAGCCGGAGCGGGACCACAATCTGAAGGGCGAAAAGACCGCCCCCGGCGAGTTCAACGGGCGCAAGTTCCGACATGCCTGGGACGGGGGCTGGTTCGCCTTTGAAGTCGCAGTGCCCCCGGACGCACCGGCCGACCTGGTCATCACCTACTGGGGGAGCGAGACCGGAAACCGCACGTTCGACGTACTGGTGGAGGGCGAACGAATTGATACGACCCGGTTGCACATGGACCGTCCCAACGAGTTCTGGGACAAGGTGTACCCGTTGCCCGAGCGGTTGACGCGGGGGAAACAACGGGTCGAGGTGCGGTTTCAAGCGCACCCGGGCAACTACGCCGGGGGTGTGTTCGGCGTCCGGGTGGTGCGAAGGCAGTAGAATGTCACCCGCCAGGTCCGGCCACGTTGGGACCGGCCGCCGTCCGGGATGATCCGGACGTCGTGAGCCGGGCGGCTCCCGGCTTTCCCCGGCGGGCTGCGCGCCGACCCCGGACGCGCGGGCGGGTCAGCCGTTCTGCAACAGCTCCAGCATCGCGCGGTCCAGCTGGTGTCCCTTGAAGTTCTCGTAGGTGACGTCGGAACGCCGGCTGTCCACGATCCCAAACGGACCGCGCAGGTTCCAGAGTGCCCAGCCCCAGCCGGCCGACCGCCAGAGATCCAGACAGTCGCGCATCCATGCCAGCACAACCTTGTGCGGCGTCTGGTTGTACGCGCCCCATTCCCCCACGTGCACACCCACACCGCGCGACTGTAACCGGATCCAGGGCTCAATCCGTTCCCGGCGGAGGGTCTCCTTGTCCACACGCCGGTCGCCGCGCTGGAGCGGCCAGGTCGGTTCCGCCCAGCGATCCGACCCCGGAATCCAGCCGGCCCGGTAATGGGAGATCTCCATCGGATCGTAACCGCGGGTGCTCTGGGCCACGCCCAAATCCACCAGGCTGAACACCGGGTCGCGACCCCACCGCAAACCGTCCACCACGATCAACCGGTCGGGGTCCTCGGCCCGGATGGCTGCGGTCAGGTGTCGGATCACCCGCGCATAGGTTTCCTCGGGAATGTCCGGCGGCTCGTTCAGGAGGTCGAAACTGAGTTGGGAGTTCGGTACACCCTTGTAACGGCGGGCCAAATGCGCCCAGTGAAACGCACAAAGATCCAGGGCTTGCGGCTCGGTCCACAAGTCCCACGGTTCCTTGGGCGGATTGACGCAGTAGCCGGGGGCCCGGTGAAGGTTCAGGTTCACGTGAATGCCATATTGCCGACCCCATTCGACGGCCTGATCCACGTGCTTCAACTGGCTTTCGTCCAGCTTCCGCGGTTCCTCCGCGCTGGCCCAGCACCGGTACGACATCGGCAGCCGCACGAAATTGAACCCCCAGCCGGCCACCCACTCAAAGTCCGACTCCTGAAACGGTGGATTGCCCCCGGGACGGGCCACAAACTTTTCCAGGAGGTTGAACCCCCGCCAACGGGGCAGCCGCGCCGGGGTTGGAAGGGGCAGGTCGCGCCGTGGATCCGGAGCGGCCCCCGAGGCAAGCCACCGCGCCCCGGCCAGAGCGGCCACGGCGCCCCGCAGAAACGTCCGTCGGGTCATCATAGGTAAGGGCTTGGACGACCGACCGGTGCCCGATCTTCAGCGGCCGATCAGTTCACGGACCTTGGCCAGGAGCTGGTGAGTGGGGAAGGGCTTGGCCAGGAAACCGTCCGGCTGCACGGGCGCGCCGGCGTAGACGGCCTCGTTCACCGTGCCGCTGATCAGGAGGACCTTCAGATCCGGCGCCACCGCCCGGCACTGCTCGATCAGCTCCATCCCGTTCATGCTGTGCATGGCATAATCGGTGATCATCAGCGCGGCCCGGTTGGGTTCGGCCCGCACCGCTTCCAACGCCCGGACCGGATCGTCAAAAGTCACCACCTGATATCCATGGGGCGCCAGCACCATGGCGATGAGCTCCAGGATCATCACCTCGTCGTCCACGGCAAAGACGACGGGGCGCCCTTGGACTTCTTGTGGAACCCGGCTGGCGGCAGGGCTGCTCATGCACAGTTCTCGCCTGCTCCCAGTAAATCCCGCGGCCCACCCGCAATGCAAGCCCGAAACAGGCCCGCTCCCGGAGCCGCACGCCGAACTCGGCGGGCCCAAACCTACCGTCCCGCCCTGTTGCCCGCATTTCCTCCACCCGACACCGCGGGCGCACGCCCGCCGACCGGCTCAAGCACGAACACCCTCGAAGATTTCGAGCCGTGGTCACCGGCCCGGCCCGAGTCCGCCCGCACCGCTGAGGACCTTTGACCTCGCGGCTGCCCGCCCTTCGAGAGGGCCCGAACCCTCTGAAGGGCATGGCCCGCATGACCCGCGTGCCCGCTCCCCGCAGCCTCGATCCGGCGTCCCGGCCCGATGGTCTTTGCCAACCCCCCGGATGCGCTGTGGCCCTGCAAAGTTTCGGCACGGGCGTGAGTCGGTTGCGGCGGCTTGACAGTCGGCCCGCTTGGAGATTACAAGGGACTCGTAGTGGTTCCCGTCGGCAACCAGTCCGAGCGTGCGGTTTGGCTCGGCCGGTGTGGAACCTGCCGCGATCGAACCCCGCGGTGGGTCGGCATCCGGTGGTGGGCCTGCGGGAAGTGGTCTCACCAAAGCCGGATCTGTTTCGGCCGATCCGGTACAAACCTCCGAACCCGACAACTCCCTTATGAAACTGCTCCGTACCCTCCTCCTGTGCGGCGCCCTGGTGACGGTTCAGGTCCGGGGTGCCAACATTGCCTGGATCAGCTTCCACCCGGCTGATAACTCGCCTTCTGCAGGTGCGGCCGGGCTTGGTTTCACCAATGCACCCGACGAGCCGTACACCCGACTGCTTCGGGCCAACGGCCATACGGTGACCCGTGTGGTCACCTTTGACAATGCCACCCCCGAAACCGTGGGGTTCCTCAATCAGTATGACCTGGTCATCATCAGTCGCTCGGTCCCGAGCGCCCATTACGAAACGGCCACCGAGAATGCCGCCTGGCACGGGCTGCGCGTACCGGTCATGATTCTGGGTGGCTATGTGCTGCGCAACAACCGCCTGGGGTTCACCACCGGCACCACCATTCCCGATACTGCCAGCTATGATCTGAGGCTCAGGGTGCTACAACCCACCCACCCCATCTTCAATGGCGTGAATCTCGATGCCAACAACGTCACCGTGGATCCCTATGCCACCATCGTGGAGTGGAACGGTGTGATCCAGCGCGGAATCTCGGTGAATACCGATCCCGTAGCGGGTAACGGCACGGTCCTTGCCGTGGTGGGCACCGAAGGGGACCCCGCCTACGGTGGCATGATCATTGGCGAGTGGGAGAAAGGTGCGGTCATGGCCGGGGCCGGTAACGCAACCCTGGCCGGTCCGCGCATGGTATTCCTGACGGGCAGCCGTGAAGCCTCGGGCCAGTCGTCTGAAATCGCCGGGATCTATGACCTGGTGGGCATCGGTCCCCAATTGTTCCTGAACGCTGTGAATTACATGGCCGCCAAGGCGCCGCCGCCGCCGCCCGATCTCGCGATGGTCAGCACCACCGTTGCCGATGTCACGGCGGTTGAGGGTGTGTTGCAGTCCTTCCGTTTCCTGGTCACCAACCGGGCGTTGGCCAACGCATTGCTGGGCTCCGGCAGCTATCAATGGTACATCAACGACCAGGCGGTGCCCAACGCCACCGGCAGCGAGTACTCCTTCATTCCCAGCACCGTCCAGAGCGGCCTGAGAATTTACTGCCGTGCCACCGTCGGCGACGCCTCCATCTACAGCCCCACCGGCACGGTGACCGTCGTGGCCCCCGTGGAGATCGCTGGCTCGCTCAAATGGGAATACTATCCGGGTCGGACTCTGACCGACCTGCGCACGGGCAATCACGGACGACCTGCGGAGATCCGCGCCATTGCCGCGTTTGACGCACCTTTTAACTACGCTGACAACTACGCCAGCCGGGTCAGTGGCCTCTTTGTCCCGCCCGTGACGGGTAATTACGTGTTCTTCATCGCGGCCGACGACGATGCGGATTTGTACCTGGGCACCAATGCCAGCCCTGCCAGCAAACGGTTGATTGCCCAACAGGAGGGTTGGTCAGGCCGCAACAACTGGCTGACCCACGGCGGCGGGGGGAGCCCGCTGGCGCCCACGCAGAAACGCTCCGATCTATGGAGTCCGGACGGTGGCATGACCCAGCCGTACGGCATGGGGATTCCGCTGGTGGCGGGCCAAAAGTACTGGATTGAGGCCATCCATCGGGAAGGCAGCGGCGGGGACAACCTCGGGGTGTACTTCCTGACGACCGACAGTGCCGAGTACTTGAGCGGGGGACCTGCCGACGGGACACCTTCGAATCTGACCAACGGGTTGATTCGGTTGCTGACCTGGCAGCCGACGACGCTGACGATTGTGCAGCAGCCGCAATCGGTGACCCAATGGGAGGGGTTGGATGTGACGTTCCGGGTGGTGGTGAACACGGATTCGGAGTTGACGCCCACGTATCAGTGGCAGCGCAACGGGGTGGATTTGCCGGGTCGGACCTTGCCGACGTTGAGTTTTGTGGCGACGATGGCGGACAACGGGGCGAGGTACCGGTGCGTGGTGAGGATTCCGGGCACGGCCCTGACGGTGACCAGTGAGGAAGCCACGCTGACGGTCCAACAGTCGGTGTTTGTGCCGGGCATTGTCCGGCGGGAGGTTTGGGGTCCCAACAACAGCAGCGTGACCCGGGCGATGGTGGAAGCTGGGACTGCCGGGGAACCGAACATCAAGGAGTACATCACGGCGATGGATGTGACGGATTGGGCGGACAACTACGTGCAGCGGTTGAGCACGTGGTTTGTGCCGCCGACGACGGGTCGGTATGTGTTCTATCTTTCGTCGGATGACGACAGCGACCTGTTCCTGAGCACGGACGAGAACGAGGCGAACAAGCGCCTGATTGCGCAGCAGACCTCGTATAACGGGACGCGCGCCTGGCAATCGGGCAATAACGTGTCGCAACGGAACTCGAGCACGTACGTGGCCCCGGATGGGTCCATGCCGGGTGCCAATGGCTATCAATTGACGGCCGGTCAGCGCTACTACATTGAGGTGGTGCATCATGAGGGGACCGGCGGCGACAACGTGGCGGTGTACTACACGTTGTTGGGAGAGAATCCGCCGGCGGATGGTACGCCTTCGAACCTGCGGGGGAACGTGATTGGTTTGAAGCTGCCGGCGCCGACGTCGCTGGTGATTACGCAGCAGCCGCAGAGCGTGGCGGTGCGGGCGTGGCATCCGGCGGTGTTTACCGTGGGTGTGGAGACCGACGCCGTGTATCCGGCCACGTATCAGTGGCGTCGGAACGGTCAACCGATTGCCAACGCCACGACGACGGTCTACTCGTTTGTGGCCTCGACCAACGACAACGGGGCGCAGATTGACTGTGTGGTGACGTTGTCCGCGTACGGGTCGGTGACCAGTCAGCCGGCGACGGTGACGGTGTTGACCGACACGGTGTTTGTGCCGGGCAAGCTGAAGGAGGAGTACTTCCCGGGTGCTGGGTTTGACGCGGTGCTGTACGGGAATGTGGGGGCTCCGGCACAGGTGAATGAATGGACGATCTTTGAGTCGGGCACGAACATTGCGGACAACTACACTCGTCGGGTGAGCGGGTTCTTCATCCCGCCGCAGACGGGCGACTATGTGTTCTTCATCAGTTCGGACGATGAGAGTCGTTTGTTCATCAGCACCAACAGTGACCAGCCGTCGGCCAAGGTGTGGGTTGCGCATCAGCCGAATTGGAACGATGCGCGGATGTGGGTGTCGGGGAGTAACCCGAGCCAGCGGCGTTCGGACCAGTTCAGTCCGGATGGTGGGATGACGTTCCCGTACTCGATGGGGATCCGCCTGGAGGCCGGGAGGCGGTACTACATTGAAGCCATCCACCGCGAGGGCAGCGGCGGGGACAACCTGGCGGTGACGTACAAGTTGTACAACGCTCCGGATCCGATGGATGGGGATGCGCCCTTGTTGACCGGGGCTGTGATTGGGTACATGGCGGCGCCTGCGCCGGTGGAGCCGCCGGTGCTGACGGTGGGTCGGCAGGGGAACAACGTGGTGATCTCGTGGAGTCCGGCGGGAGGTCGGCTGGAGAGCAGTCCGGTTCTGGGTCCGGGTGCCACGTGGACGACGGAGACGACGGACAATCCTGCGGTCATACCGATTACGGGTACGGCGAAGTACTTCCGAGTGGTGCGGTAGGGCCGCGGGCAGTGACGGGCTTCTGAGGCCCGCTGGATGACAGGCGCGACGGGGCCGGGTTCGACCAGATGCGGACCCGGCCCCGGTCGTCATGTTCGGGTCATCAGCGGGGAAGTATTCCCCGGCCCGAACCCCGCCGGTGGAGGGTCGGGATGGACTCGGTTTGGGAGCCGCGCCCGACGCATGCCACAGGGGCATCAGCGGGGCGATGGAGCGGCCGGGTAGGGAATCGCCACGCCGCAGCAGCCGGAATCGCCGGGCCGCCTGCGCCATGGACGGCGCGCTGTCGGTCGAGTCCGGAGTTGCGGGGCAGGACGGTTTTGCTAGATTGGCGGTCCCTTGTGCCGGGACCGCCGCCGCAACGGTGAGCCGCACAGGGTTGAACGGTCTTAAAAAACCTGCATGGCGGGCATGCAGGGGACCCCAACAACATCGGTTTCAATCCCGGCCGATGCCGGGATGGCCCATCGTGTTGCGGACCGGTGGGTGGAAGGGAAAGGATCATTGTGCTGAGCATTGGCATCAAGGAACTGCTGGATGCCGGCGTGCATTTCGGTCATCAAACGCGCCGGTGGAATCCGAAGATGAAACCCTACATCTTCGATGCACGCAACGGCATCCACATCATTGACCTGAGCAAGACGCTGGCGCATTTGGAGTCGGCCTGTAGTTTCCTGCGGGAGGTGGTGCTGCGCGGCGATCGGATCATCTTCGTGGGGACCAAAAAGCAGGCACAGCAGGTCATCCGCGACACCGCCAAGGAGTGCGGTCAATTCTGGGTCACCGAGCGGTGGCTGGGCGGGACCCTGACCAATTTTGTTACCATCCGCCGTTCGATGGGGCGGCTGGATGAGCTGGAGAAGCTGGAGACCAGCGGCGCGATCAACAATTACGTGAAACAGGAACAATCCCGGCTCCGGCGGGAGGCGGCCCGGTTGCGGAAGTATTTTGAAGGGATCCGGGGCATGGACCGTCTGCCGGGCGCGGTGTTTGTGGTGGACACCAAACGGGAACACAACGCGGTCGCTGAAGCCCGCAAGAAGAAGATCCCGGTGGTCGCGATCGTGGACACGAACTGTGACCCGGACGAGGTGGATTATCCGATTCCGGGCAACGACGACGCGATTCGGTCGATTCGTCTGATTTTGGGAGTGGTGGCGCAGACGATTTTGCAGGCGCGCGCCGAGTTTGAATCGCGCCAGGCCCGGCGCGGCGAGGGCCGTGCGGAGGCCGGGGCTGCGGCTGGGGCCGCAGCGGCGGCGGAGTCACCGGCTGCATCGGGTGTGGCTGAAGGTGCCGCGGCCGCCGAGGTGCCTTCCTCTGCTGCGGCGACCCCTGTGGAGGTGGCCGCGCCCGCCTCCGGTGTGGAGCCTGCCGGGCAGGAGACCGGGACCGCGGCGCCTGCCGCTTGACGGAAACCGGGCGTATGGGAAGGAGCATCACGACCAGGGGAGGTTTTTATGGCTGAGATCACAGCTGCACAGGTTGCCAAACTGCGCGAGATCACCAACGCGGGCATGATGGATTGCAAACGCGCGTTGATGGAGGCGCAGGGCGACATGGAGAAGGCGATTGAAATCCTGCGCAAGAAGGGGGCGGCCACGGCGGCGCACAAGGCGGCGCGCGAGGCCCGGGAAGGGGTCATCGTTGCGCATGTGCTGCCCGGGGCCCGTGCCGGCGTGCTGGTGGAGGTCAACTGCGAGACCGATTTCGTGGCGCGAAACGAAATGTTTCGCAATTTCGCCCAGGAGGTGGCCGCGCGGCTGGCGGTGGACCCCAACGCGGACGTGGAGAGTCTCCGGCAGGACGCCGTCAGCCGGATTCGGGAGAACCTGCGCATTGCGCGGCATGCCCGTCTGGAGGTGCAGGGTTGTGGCATGATTGCCGCCTACATCCACACCGGCGCCCAGATCGGCGTGTTGGTGGAGGTGGGGGCCGGCCGCGAGGAAACCGTGGCTTCCGACGCCTTCAAGCAACTGGTGCGTGACATCACGCTGCAAATTGCGGCGTCCTCGCCCCTGGCGGTGTCGCGGGAACAGTTGCCCGAGTCCATTGTGGCCAAGGAACGGGAGATCGCGGCCGCGCAGGTGAAGGGCAAACCCCCGGCGGTGGTGCAAAAGATCGTCGAGGGCAAGCTCGAAAAGTTTTATCAGACCGTCTGTCTGCTGGACCAGGGTTACGTGAAACAGAACTCGGAGATCAGCGTGCGGGAGTACATCGAGCGCGTGGGACGGGAACTGAACGACCAGATTGTGGTGCGGCGGTTCCTGCGGTTTCAGGTGGGCGAAACCACGGCCTGACAGCCGACGCGGTTTGAAGAATCCCCGGCCCGCGGGTCTTCGGAAGGTCCGCGGGCCTTGTGTTGTTGCATCGGGCGGTGGCGTGCGAGAGGGCCGGGTTGAGGTTGAGCCGGTACCCTCGTCAGGTCGAATCCATCAGGAACGCGTGTCCGACGCGGACTCCGCCCCTGCAGTGGTTTGTTCCAGCCAGGCGCGCAGTCGGTCCCAGGAACCGCTGGTGCGACCGTCGCCGGTTGCGGTCTGCAGGTGCCAGGTCTGCAGGCCGAAGACCCGGGCCGGCTCGATGTCGTTGTCCAGACGGTCGCCCACCATCAGCGTCTCGGTCGGGCCCACGCCCAGGGAATCCAGCCGGTTGGTGACCCACTGGAACACGTGCGGGTCGGGTTTGGCGTAGCCGTGCTCGAACGAGAAAAACCGCAGGTCGGGTCGGAAATGTTCCAGGTCCAGCCCCGCCCGGCCGAGGTGGAGCTTCAGTTCGAGCAGGGTGTAGGCCTGGGCATTCGACACCAGACCCAGGAAACAGTGGCGGGTGGACAACATCCGCAGCACCGGTACCGCCCCGGGGTACAACTCGATATGCCGGCCGATCTGCATCTGGCGGTAGATGAACCGGTCCAGCTGCGATTGTGGTAACCGCCGCAACTCCGGGATCACCTCCGTCACCACCGCGGGCCAGAGCACCTCGGGATGGGGAATGCCGCGTGCCCGGGCGGTCTCGTGCCGTCGTGCGACCGCCCGGCTGCACGCAGCCGCGAAATGCAACCGGTTCAGTGGTGGGGGTCCACCGAGCATCTCTTCGAAGAGCTGCTGCCACTGCAGATCCGCGTCCGCCGGCGGTAAACCCACCCGGAAGAGCGTCCCGTAGATGTCGAACAGCACGGCCCGCACTTTCATGGCGACGGAGCCCAGAGAAGCGGGTGACGCAGTGCCACGGCAAGGGTTTTCTCCAGCATCGCTTCCTGAACCTTGCGAGCCGCGTCGGCGGGCGGGGGGTCCAGACGACGCCGCAGCAATCGCAGGAACCGGCGCGCATAGGCGGCAGGGCTCATCCACCGTTGGGCCGTGGCAGGCCACGGTGTCACGACCAACTGCCCGCGCCCGGCCCGTTGCCGCCATTCTTCCAGCCACGGATTGAGCGCCGCGCAGGCTGCCCGCGATTCCTCGGCCGGCAGCCGCAACACCTCCAGTTGCCCTTCCAGGGTCAAACTGCTGAACGCGACGTGGCCGGGCTCGCGCTCCCACCAGGGTTGGAGCGCCGGGTGACGCCGCAACGCCCCGGGCAAACCACGGCGCCAGCGATCGAACCCGCGCTGAAGCCGGCGCCGCTCGGCCGCCCAATCCAGGCACCCGGCGGGGATCCGCACGTCGTCGTACATTTGGGGGAAGGTGAAACCCATGGATCGGAGATCGGGCACGACTGCCGGCAACCGACGGGCAATCAAGGGTCGCCCCACCGCCGCGGCCTCGAGATACGGCAGGCCAAAACCTTCCTGGATGGAGGTGAGCAGCACGGCTTCGCTGACACGCATCAGCGCCAGTACGTCCGGGGAATCCGGGCCGCCCTCGGCCAGGGCACCCAGCGCCACGGGCCATTGGTGGCGGCGCGCGGCCTCGGTCAACGCCCGGGCGTACGGGATCTCCTCCTCGGAACTGGGTCCGCCGGTCGTCAGGAGGCAGCCCTCGGGAAGGAGCCAGCGGGTGAGCAACAGGGCCTCCGCGAGGTTCTTGCGCCGGAGCAGCCGACAGGGAACGATCCAGACGGGCCGGCCCCGGATCAAAGGGTGGTTGCGCAACCACTGCCGCGCGGTCTGCACCCGTGTTTCCGGAGTCGACCGCACCGGTTGGACCAGGTTCGGCAACCAGCCCACCTGCCGTCCCAGATAACGTCCCAATACCGAGGCATCGCGCCGGTTGATCACTGCGTGGCGCACCGCGGGATGGGTGGCAAATACGACCCCGGCCACTTGGGCCAGCGACCGTGCACCGTGCCGCCGCAGCTCGGCCCACCGTTGCCAGCGATGTTCAAACCACCAGTCGTGATGATGGGCGATGATCCGGAACCCGCGCCGGGCACCGGCCTGCAAAAGTTCCCGAACCAGAAACAGGTTTCGGCCCAGGCCCGGATTATGCAACCACACCACGGCCGATCCGTCCGGGAACGGCCGGAAAAGTTCCGACCAGAACCGGCGCAACCGCCTCCGCCGCTCAACGGAGGTTAACCGTGATTCGGCCGTGTAACCGAGCGCCGGGTCCACCGCCAGTTGCCAGTGAACTTCGGGGTGCTGCGCCCGCAGGGCTTCCCACCAGGCGGTTTCGGGGGCTTCACCGCCCGCCAGCGTCACCGAGTGCCACGCCCCGGGCCGATGGGAGAGCAGGGCGTGCAACCCCAGCTCCACCACCCGTCGAACGCCGCCGGGCCGGTAATGATAATGCACCACCACCAAATGCATGGCGCCGTCAGACTGAACCACGTTGCCCGACCGGGCAAGAGGACCCGGGAGAAAACGCCCGCGGATGGTTCCCGGGCGCTGACGTGTGCGCTGCAGGCAGCGGTTGATCTTCCCCGGGGCTGTTGCGGAGTCGAAAACCGCCCGCATCCCGCCCGGGCTCATCCGGCTGGCCGTGACGCTCACCAATCACCTTCGGCCAGGGCCAGCACGACCTGCCGGGCCAGATCCTCCGCCACCAGCGGTAGGGCCTGCCGTTCGCTGCTGGTCAGGTCGGGGCCGATCCGCATGAGTCGCCGCCCTTCAAACGTGCGGTCCAGCCAGACCTGACCCGTGGTGCGGTCGGTCACACGCACCCGGGTGCGCAGGATCAGCTCGAAGTCCTGGGGCCGGACGATGTCGTTGGGGTTGAAACTGACACCGTGCCGCTCCAGGGCAATCACCGTGGCGCGGAGGACCCAGTCCGCCGGGTCGTCGTCGCCCGTGGTCAGGCGGAACGTCCCGTCGTGTTGGATCTGGCGGCGCAGTGCGGTGGTGACGAACTCGCTCAACCGGGGTTCCAAGGTTTCGTTCACCACGGGCAGGACCCGCAGGGTGCGACCGACCTTGTCGCCGGGGCCGGGCGCGCCCAGGCGGTATCCGGCGCAGCCCCCGGTCAGACAGAGCAGGAGAAACAGCCAGCAGGCTGTGAACCGCGAGTTCATGGCTGGTTTGCGCGGGCGGTTTCCCGGGGGCGCACGCGGGGCTTCAGCAGTTCGATCCTGCGCCGCGCCTCGTCGGCGTACGACGAGGTGGGATCCAGGAGGAGGACCTCGTTGTAGTAGATGAGCGCGCCGGCCCACTGACGGTTCTTTTCGTAGAACCGGCCGATTTCGAAGTGGCCGCGGGCCTGTTCCCGTTTCAGGTCGGAGATGTGTTGTCGGGCCTCGGCAGCCCGGGGATCATTCGGGTACAGCGACAGGAAATCCGTAAAGGCAGCGATGGCCTTGCCCGCCGCGCTCTGATCGTACTCGGCGGTGCGCGCCTGTTTGAGCCAGGCCATGCCCGCCCGGTACATCGCCTCGGCGGCCACGTCGGGCTGATCAAAGTACCGATCGGCCGCCGTTTCGTAGGCCTTCACGGCCAGGTCGTAGTCCCGGGCCTTTTCGCGCGCGGTGCCGACGGCCAGCTGGGCCCCGGGTCCCACGGAACTGAACGGGCCGTTGTGCACCACCTTTTCCAGCATCTCGGCCGTTTTGCTCATGGAGGGGAAGAACGGGATGTACCCCCAGAGCTTGAACCATTGACCGTTCAAAAAACGCAGGGCGATGGCGTATTGGCGTTCCAGCGCCTCCTCCACCTGCTCGGCCCTGGGGTATTTCTCGATGAACCGCTGATACTCTCGGAACGCCCTTTCGTCCTGCTTGCGGGCCTCGTAGCAACGGCCCAGCAAAAACTGCGCCTCGGGCGCGTAGTCCGACAGCGGCCATACCCGGATCACCCGTCGGGCCGCCCTGATCGCTGTTCGGTAATCCCCCTGCTCGAACGCTGCCCGCGCCACGTCCAGTTGATCCTTGGCCCGGGCCCGACGCCACTTTCCCTCCCCTCCCACCGGTTCATAAGTCCAGCCCTCGCCCGGCGTGTAAATCAGCGGCGCGGGCACTCGAACCGGCGTCAACAGGCCGAGCCAGAGCAGGCAACCTGCCCAAAACAGGACACGTTTCACGGAAGCCACCGTATCGGGCCCCGCGCGACCAAGTCAAGGAACCTGCACCGGCCCATACCCGCCCCAACCGACGTCGACTCCGGCGGTTCCCATGCGGGCGGCACCATCTTTGGAGTGGCGTTCATGTGGGACTTGCGTTATTTAGCCACTGGCAAAAATGAGCGGCTCAACGGCCAACGAAAAGGTTCCCACTCTCCGCAAGAGTGTTGTGATCACCAACAAGCTGGGGCTTCACGCCCGCCCGGCCGCCCTTTTCGTCAAAACCGCCAACCGGTTTGCCTCCGAGGTCCTTGTGGAAAAAGACGGCGAAACCATCAACGGCAAAAGCATCATGGGCCTGATGATGCTGGCTGCCGGGCCGGGCAGCCGCCTGACCCTCCACGTGCGCGGGGCGGATGCGCCGCAGGCCCTGGCCGAATTGGAGGCCCTGGTCAAAAACAAATTCAACGAGGAATGAGCGCTCCATCCGGCAACGTCCCCGCGGGCATGGACGTCCGCTACATCGCGCACCTGGCGCGGTTGGAGCTCACGGACGAGGAGGCCGCCCTGTTCCAGGCCCAGCTCGGTCAAATCCTCGCCTACGTGGATCAGCTCAAGCAGCTGGACGTGTCCGGCATCGAACCCACGGCTCACGCCGTGCCGCGCGTCAACGTGATGCGGGCTGATGAACCGCGCCCGGGTCTTTCCCGGGAGGAAGCCCTGGCCAACGCCCCCGCCCGGACCAACGGCCTGTTTCTGGTGCCAAAAATCGTGGAGTGAGGCGCCCAATCCCGGGCCACTACGCCACCACCGCCGTCAGTGCCGGGCTGGTTCAGGGCCGGCACACCGGTGCTCCCCGGACCTGGACCCGTTCGGCAGGGACGAAGTGACCTCCGGCCTGATGGGGTTGAAGCACGATCGCCGCCGTGCCGTTGAACAATCGCCCCGGCCGGCCGTGCAGTCGGGACAGGGAACCCACCGGGCAGCACCGCGCCCCGGCTTGCCGCGCGGGAACGGATTCGTCGGGAAGCCCGTCTCCCCCTGCTTCCGGTGCCGGCAGGCCTGCACGACTGAATTCCAAGGCAACCCTACACGCTGGATGGAAACACCGGCTGCCGGAGAATTTGCCGTTTCCTGCGGAGGTGACCCGGGTTTTCCCCGGCAAGCTGGCGCAGCCCGCCGTTAATCGGCTTGGCAACTGCACGCGGGGTCTGGTTTCCTGACCGCGCCCAATGACCGGTCGTTTTCGAATCGCAGCACTGGCAGCCCTCGGGTGGATCGCCCTCGCCCTGGCCGGGCAGGACCAGCCCCTCAAGCCGGCGGACGGTTGGGAACTGTACTCGCTGACCGACCAGAGCCGGTTCGAATACAGGCCCGCCCAGGGCATCGTCCTGGGCACCAACGGCGTGGTCATCCGCTACGGCGAAGCCTCCCTCACCGCGGACGTGGTGTGGTTGAACCAGGAAACCGGCGAGGCCGTGGCCGAAGGACGCGTCCGCATCATGCACGCCGACCAGGTATGGGTCGGCGAACGGATCCGCTACAATTTCCGAACGCGGCGCATGCAGGCGGAACAGTTCCGCACGGGCCGCCCTCCCGTGTTCGTCGCGGCCGAGGGATTGGACGCCGATACCGCCGGGGCCGTCTACACTGCCACCAACGCGTGGCTCACCACCGACGACGTGGCCGTCCCGTTCGATCGAATCGAAGCCCGGCAGATCGTGGTTGTGCCCGGCCAGTATGTGGAACTGCGACACGCCACGCTGTACCTCGGATCGGTGCCGGTGTTTTACTTTCCGTACTACCGGCGGTCGCTGGCCGAAAGCGGGCCGCGTTGGGACGTGGTGCCCGGTTACCGCAGCCGGTTCGGCGCCTACCTGCTGGGTACCTGGTGGTGGCAATTGACCCCACAACTCGAGGGCGCCGTTCACCTGGACTACCGCACCCAGCGCGGCCCGGGCGCAGGCCTGGACCTCCAGGGTCACGCCGGCCCATGGGGGGACCCGCGCCTGGAATACTACTACGCCCATGACACCGATCCCGGAACCGACCCACGCGGCGGGACCATTGACCCCGACCGGCACCGGCTTGCCCTTGCGTGGCTGGCCCGACCCTGGACCAACACCGCCCTCCGCGCCCAACTGCGGTACTTCACCGATCCACGGGTCGAACAAGACTTTTTCGAAAGCCTCTACCGCCGGAATCCCCAGCCCCGCACCTTTTTCGAGCTGGAACAGAGCGCCGAGCGCTGGGGCCTCGAACTGCTGGCCGAGCCCCGCGTGAATGACTTCTTCCAAACCGTGGAACGACTGCCCGAGGTGCGCCTGAACGGCTGGCGCCAGCCCATCGGCCAAACCCCACTCTTCTACGAAAGCCAGAGCAGCCTCGGGTTCTACCGTCTCCGCTACCCGGAAACCAACGGATGGATCGAACCCCGGGTGGAAGCCTGGCGTGGCGATTCCCTCCATCAGGTGATCTGGCCCTGGACGGTCGGCGACTGGCTTCACATCACCCCGGAAATCGGCGGCCGGCTCACCGCGTACGGGGAAGCGGACGGACCCGGCGCCCGCACCAGCGACGAGACCCGCGCCCTTTTCCACACCGGCCTCGACCTCTCTTTCAAAGCCTCTCGCACGTGGCCGGAACTTCATTCCGCATGGCTCGACCTCGATGGACTCCGACACGTGGTTCAACCCTCGGTCCGGTACCTGTTCATGCCCCGACCCCACCCGCGGCCGACGGCGTTGCCCCGCTTCGACGGCCTCCAGCCCAGCCTCTGGATGCTGCCGCTCGACTTCCCCGCCTACAACGCCGTGGATGCCCTGGACAAAATGCACGTCCTGCGACTCGGCCTGCACCAGCGATGGTACACCAAACGCAACCGCACCGTCAGCACCCTGGCCGCGTGGTCCCTGTACACCGACCTGGCTCTGGAAACCGGGCCCGGACAGGACACATGGAACGACCTGCTCTCGGACCTGGTGTTCCGTCCCCGCTCATGGGCCGTCCTTCGCTCCGCCGTGCGCGTCGCCCCGGAAGCCGGTCAGCTCCGGCTCGCCTTCCATTCACTCACCCTCGAGCCCAACGACCGCTGGAACTGGACCCTCGGCCACTACTACCTGCACGACGATTTCCGGAACGACCCGACCGCCTGGGGACCGGGCCATCATCTCCTTTTCCACAGCCTCCTGTGGCGCTGGGACGACAACTGGGCCTTCCGCATCACGCACCACTACGAGGTGGACGAGGGTCAGCTCCAGGAACAGTTCTACACCGTCTACCGCGATTTCCGCAGCTGGACCGGGGCCGTAACCTTCCGCGTGCGCAACCCGCGCCAGGGCCCGACCGATTACGCCGTGGCCTTCGCCTTCTCCCTCAAGGCCGCCCCCAAGTACCGCGTGGGCGAAGACAACCTGCAACCCTACGGCCTGCTCGGCCGCTGATTGCCCCGCCACGGGCCCACCCATCCGTCCCTCCGGTCTGAACCCGGGCGCATCACCCGCGATCCAAACAACGCCGGATCAACCCGGCCAGCTCATGCGGCCGGTACGGCTTGGGCAGGAAATTCTCGCCCTCCACCAGGGGCACCTCCTCCCGAAACGGTTCCTCAAAATAGCCGCTCGTGTAAACGACCTTCAGCCCGGGCTTGGCCTCCATCAACCGCTTCGCCAACGCCACCCCGGACACCCCGCCCGACAACACCACATCGGTCAACACCAGGTCAATCTCCGCTTGGTGCAACGCCCACAGGGCCAGCGCGGATTCGGCATCGCCGGCCGTCCACACCCGGTAACCGCAACGACGCAACACACCCTCCGTCAACCGCGCCAGCGAAGGGTCATCCTCCACCACCAGAAGGGTCTCCTGCCCGCGAGGCAGCACGCGCGGCTCCGGCCCGGCACCCGCGGCCGACTGCTCCGGCTCACCCACCGGGAGATAAATGCGGAAACACGTCCCTTCGCCCACCTGGCTCTCCACTTCAATCCACCCGTGGTGTTGCTGGACCGTGCCGTACACCGACGCCAGACCCAGGCCCGTTCCCTTGCCGACCTCCTTGGTCGTGAAAAACGGCTCGAACAGGTGGGGCATGTGCTCGGGCGCAATGCCGGTGCCCGTGTCGCGCACACTCAGGCAGATGTACCGGCCCGGCGTGGCCTCCGGCTGATGGCGCAGCTCACCCACGCCAAACTCACACACCGCGGCCGAGAAGGTCAATTCGCCACCCTGCGGCATGGCATCGCGCGCGTTGACGGCCAGGTTCACCAGCATCTGTTCCAGCAAACCGGGGTCGGCCCGGATCACCGGCAGTTCGGCCGGCATTTGCAGACGCAACCGCACCATCTCGCCCAGCACCGGCGCCAGCATCCGGGCCGTGCGATGCAGCAGCTCGCCCACGTCCACGGCCCGGGTCTGCATCGGCTGTTGCCGACTGTAAATCAGCAGCCGCCGCGTCAGCTCGGCCGCCCGCTGGCTGGCTTGTACGATCTGGTCCACGCAGGTGGCGTCGTCGGGACCCAGGGCGTCCCGGTTCATCAACAGGGCATTGCCCTGGATGATCGTGAGAATGTTGTTGAACTCGTGCGCGATGCCGGCCGCCAGCCGGCCGATGGCTTCGAGCTTTTGCGACGCGCGCAGTCGTTCCTCCAGTTGAACCCGCTCGGTGATGTCACGACTCACCGCCACGAAATGCGTGATCCGACCCGCAGCATCCCGAATCGGCGAGATGATCGCCTCGGCCTCATACAACCGGCCGTCCTTGCGACGGTTGGTGACCCGACCGATCCACGATCGTCCTGCGAGGATCGTTTCCCACATCTCGCGGTAAAAGCTCACCGGATGGCGCCCGCTTTTCAGAATCCGGGGCGTCTGACCCAGGGCTTCGGTGCGCTCAAACCCCGTGATCCGTTCAAAGGCCGGGTTGGTGTACAGGATCACGCCGTTGACGTCCGTAACGAACACCGCCTCCTCCACGGCTTCCACCGCCGCGGCAAGCCGGACGTGTTCCTCGGCCGTGCGACGCCGTTCGGTGATGTCCTGCAGGATCCCCAGCACGCCCACCACCTCGCCCTCGTCATTTCGGACGGGCACGGCCGAATCCGAAATCCACCGAACCTCGCCCCCGGGCGTTCGGAACCGGTACTCGGCCTGCCAGTGGTCCAGCGTTCCGGCAGCCAGTTGACGCAGAGCCTCCTCCACGCCAAGGCCGGCACACCGACCCATCAGCAGGATCTCCTCGGCCATCTCACAGAGCCGGCCCGTGGCCAGTGACCCCGGTTCAACCCCTGTCAATGCCTGAAACCCCTCCCCGGCAAAGACGCAGCGATTCGACGGTAGCTCAATCTGGTAGGGCACGGCCGCCGCGGCGCTGATGGCCCGGCGATAGATCTCGTGGCTCCGGGCAAGTTCCAGCTGGGCCTGTTTCTGTTCGGTGATGTCGTGGCCGATGGCCTGATAATCGAGAAACCGACCCTGGTCGTCGCGGACCGCACTGTGGGTCCAGCGCACCCAGCGGAGGGAACCGTCCCCGGCCATCACCCGATGTTCCAGCGTCAGTGGCTCCATCTCGGGACTCAATCCCCGTTGCAGCAGGGACTCCACGGTCGCCCGGTCGGGTTCGGGAATCAGGGGCCAGAAACGCCGCCCCACCAACTCGTCGCACCGTTTGCCGAAGAACCGGCAATACGCCGGGTTCACATAGGTCAACACACCTTCGGCGGTAAACCGACAGAACAGATCGGGACTCTGCTCCACGGAACTGCGATAGCGGGCCTCGCTGGTTCTGAGCGCCGCATTGGTTTCCGTCAGCTCGCGCGTGCGTTCGGCAACCTCAACCTGCAACGCATCGCGCATTTCCCGGACCCGGAGATGCCGCTCCAGCAGTCCCCAGCCCAGAAACAGACCCATCAGCACCGCCAATTCTGCGTGGATCGTCCGCAAATGCCGGATCCCCTCAATGCGGCCGATCACACGACCCTCATACACAAGGGGCCGTTGGTGGGTCACCCGGGGGATCAGCCCCAACCGCTGCAACAACGCGTCCACGCCTCTCAACCGGGGACCGCTCGCACTGGCGAACGCTGTCTCATTCTCGTCCCTGACCTGCAAAAGCTCGAATACCTGCGACCGGGCCGCCAGCTCCAGGTAGTCCTGACAAAGCGTGGGGTCCAGATGCCAGAGTGCCGGTGCCACCACGGCGGCATGCTGGTCCAGCTCCATCAAGGCCCTCCGCCGCGTGGCCGCCTCGTACCACACCACCCAGGCTCCATACCCGATCAGGGTCGCGGTCGCCACGGTCCAGAACAATGCTCGCCGGTTCATGGGCTCCGGAAATCGCGCGGGCCCGGCAGTTGTCCGTCAGGTCGAACCTCCCGCCGGCCCGGTAGGGTTTGTGTGCATCTCGGGTTGTTCATGCTCGCGCAGCGCGTCGTTGAACCGTTGAATCCACGACGCCGGCACGGCCGGTCCAAACATCACGTGGCGGGTCGGACCGGCCGGTGAGTCCGTCAACGTCACCAGTCGAAGGGAAGCGCCCAAACGGGACTGCAGCCCGAGCAACGTCTCGGCCTCCTCTCGTGCCATGAAGACGCAGTCGGCCCGCCCGGCCGCCACCGCCGCCAAAAGGTGCGCGGGATCGCTCGGGCTGGTCCGCCGCACCACCGGCAGCGACGCAAACAGCCGGTCCAGCCATTCTCCATGGCTGTAGCCCGCGCGGGTTAACACGGTCCATCCCGGCACCTGCAACAAGCCGACAGCGTTGGTGACCGAGCCCACCCGGTCCTCTTGCCGCCGCACCACCGCCACCCACGGTCCGTCCTGATAAATCGGTTCGGAAAACCGGGCCCACTGTTCCCGCTCCAGGGTGCGGAACCAGCCCACGGCCGCGTGCAGTTCCCGGGTGCTCGTCCGCAACCACAACAACTGCCGCTGCGGCGGCGTCACCTGCCAGCGATGGTTCAAGCCCGCCCGTTCCAGAGCCCGGCGCACCGGGTCCAGACACAATCCGGTCACGCCGGTGGCGGTCGTCACGTAGTACGGAGGACGCTCGTGATAGTGGATCCAGAGGACTCCAGGTTCGGCCGGTTCGGCCGCCGACCCCAGCGGGGCGGCTTGACCCGGTGGCGGGTTTGGATGCCAGAAGGGACGCGTCCAAAGCAGCAGGGCCACCCACCCAAACGCAATCCAGCCGCGGACAGGTAGTGGCCGTTTCGACATCATGTCGGTGCCCCGCGCCAGGGTCTGATGCTCGGACCGGTTGAGGACCTCGGGCCAGCCGCGTCCATCGCATCCGCCCGCAAATGCGCAGCCTGACGCAAAATTGCCCGTTCCAATGGGCATTGTCACGCCCAATTCATGCCCTGAACCTGCCCCGGGGCGCGGACCAATTCTCTCGCCGGCTCGGATCGTCGCAGACTTCCACCCAGCGCCAACCCCTCACAGGCAGTTGGCCACCGGTTCAGCGCCGAAACCCGAAGAATAGTGCCGGCGCGGTTCCGAAGTTGATGGCGGCAGCTCCGGCCGACCGGGCCACTTACCATCCCGAAACATCGGCCGGGTGCCAGAAAACTGAGATGCACCTCCCGCGGTACGGGGACGGGCCCGGGCGCCGGCTGCCACCCGCCGGCATGATAACCGCGGTCCGGAACCTCTTTCGCAGGGTTTCCATTGGCCTGACCTTGTGTGACTTGCGCATGAGTCACGAACGCTGTCGGCGGTTTCCCCGGAGCATGGCGGTGGATGCGCCTGCCGGGACCGGAAGGGAACCGGGCTGCGGCTGCGAGAAGATGTTCCACGCGGGTTGCTTTTTCCCTTGAGCCGGTGCTCGTGGGCTGGTAAGCAGGCGGCAGCGGCGACCATGGACCAGCGGTGCGCCAGGGCAGCTTTGTCCGCCTCCCCGTTCCGGGGCGCCGTGAACGTTGGCCCGACCCGATTCCGAACCTCCACGCAGGCACACCTCAGACTCCGGCTCCACCCGGCCCGCTGCCCGACCTGCCTCAAAACCCGGGCGTTTTTCCGGGCGCGTCTGCGCTCAGATCTCGTCAATCTTTCCATCGCCGGCCCGACCCATCCGGCTGTTCCCGGTGCTGTTGTGTTGGATGTCCCGGAGGTGGTGCCGGCCCTGGTTTGCAGTGTGAACCCCCTTTCGTGCCGAGCCCGCCGGTTTCGGACCGGGCCGGCGCCCGGAGTGGGTGCCGGGTTCGCCACCGGATCCGGCGGCTCGCCTGCCCCGTTACCGAGCGTTGGGTTCCCGCCCGAACCGTGTCGGTTCCCCGGAGGTCCCGGGAGGTCCGAAATCTCGAATCCCACCCACGAACTTATCAAATTGACGCCATGAACAACGCAGTGAACGCCGAATGGTGGAAACGCAAACTGGCGGCCTACCTGCACGACCCGCCCAGCAAATGCCTTGACATCTCCACCCACGGAGAACGATCTGATGCCGCGTTCCGTCAGGCGGGTTTCACTGACGAAGAGGTCGGCTCGTACTTCAATTACGCCGACCACACCGGTGCGGCGGCCGACCGGCTCCCGTTTCCGGATTCCCGTGCGGCGGGTTTGAGCTGCGCATTCGACGGCGTCCGCAACGCTTTCCACCACCCGCTCGGGGGTGATCGCCTGCGCTTTCACCAGGAGTTTCGGTCCGTGGAAGAAGGGTTTGAGGGTGAAAACTCCGTGCAGCCGGCCCTTGCAGACTGGCCGTCCGATTGGGACGAAGGACAGGTTTGGCGGGCCCGTTTCTTTGCACACTGGCGGCTCTGGCCCCAAGCGGCAGCGGACAGGGACTATCGTCTGGCCCTGCTGCCTGCGGACACCCGATTGCCCGATCACACCATCTGGACCCACATGCAGGTGGTTTCCGCCCTGGCAGGGTGCGTCGATGAGGACCGCGTGTGGCGACCTGCGTTTTTGAAATTTCAGATCGGCCCCGTGCAGGAGTTCATTGCCCAGGCCCGCAGCACGCGTGACTTGTGGAGTGGCAGTTACCTGCTTTCCTGGCTCATGGCCGCAGGACTCAAACGATTTTCCGAACAGTTCGGCCCCGACGCGGTCATTTACCCGTCGCTGCGCGGCCAGCCGCTGTTTGACCTGCACTGGAAGCAGGACCTCTGGGACAAGGTGCGCATCGGCACCCGGCCGGTATGGCATTCGATCGATCCGGGTGACAAAGAAGCCCTTTTGACCCCCAACCTGCCGAACGTTTTCCTGGCGCTCGTCCCCGAGAGGGCCGGTGCGTTGATTGCATCACAGGTGGAGGCGGCCATTCGGGAGGAATTTCAACGCATAGCGGAGTCGGTTTGGGAAGCCTGCGAAAAAGCCGGTCTCACAAACAATTCCGAAGACGGCGCATTTCGAAACGTGGACCGCCGGGCGCGATTCAACGCCCAGATCGAGAGGTTCCTGTCCATTTCCTGGCAACTTACACCGTGGCCAGAAACACCGGAGGAGGCCCTGAAACTCGTGGAGAAGCTTCCCCTTCCCAAGGATGACGACAAGGATGGCGACAAGAAGACCCCCTTGGATCGAACACAAACGGTGCTCAAGGCGGCTCAAGAAGAGATGCCCTGCGAACATCGCGATCGCCGCTACTACACGGATGACACAAAGACCAAACTCAACAACGTCGGCATCGCATGGGCGCTTTTGACCGCTCTCAACTCCTGGCAACTTGATGCCGTCCGGCAGACGCGGCCGTTCAAGGCATGGACCGACGGCGGCTGGCGCGTGGGGACCGCTTGTAACAAGGACAGCCTGACAGGAAAAGAGGAAGCGGTCGCCGGCGGACAGGCCTGGGGAGAGCGTTGTGATAGATTGGCCGGCGGCGGCGAAGGCTCTTCAAAGGTGGAGGGGCAGGCTTCCCTGGCCAACCGCTTCAAGCACGATGATTGGCTGGGTGCGATCTCGCTGGTCAAGAGGTTGTGGGACCTTACCTACCTCGAGCCCCGATTCCAGCTCAAGCCCTTGAAAATGCCCAACACCCACGGGCTGGCCCGTCACGCTCCTCTTGCCGATGACGACGATGCAGGGGAAACCGGGCGGGAATCACACGTCGAGGTCGAACGTTATTTCGCCGTGCTTGTGTTCGACGGTGACCAGATCGGTCGATGGATCGCCGGCGATAAATGCCCGAAGTTCAGGGATCAACTGGCCAGTTACACCGATGGCAGCGGTAGACCGGCCGGCGCCCTGGAATATTTCCAGCGCGAGTCTGACCCGGACGGAAAGGGCACCCTGCGCAAGCGGTTTGCGACATTGCTGGAAACACGCCGTCCCGTGTCTCCATCGTATCACCTCCAATTCAGTGAAGCGTTGAGCAACTTTGCCCTGTACTGTGTCCGGCCCATTGTCGAGGTCTACGACGGCCGGTTGATCTATGCCGGCGGCGACGACGTGGTGGCCCTCCTGCCAGCCGACACGGCGCTCGAATGTGCCCGGGCTCTGCAACTTGCCTTCACCGGCGCCGAAGACCTGCCGACTGTTCTTCAAACCGCGGCCGAGAAGCTACTGGCAGCCAACAGGGCGGCCCATCGGCGGGCTTCCCGCTTCCAGGAGCTCGCTGCCCAGAATCGGCTGTTCCAATGCATGGCCTCGGGCTGGCTGGCACGAATGGACAGGGTCGACCAAAACGGTTGTCCCGTGCCGTTCCTGGTACCCGGTCCAAAGGCAAGTGCCTCGGTGGGCATAGCCATCGCCCATGCCAAACACCCTTTGCAGGACGCCGTGCGCGAAGCCCAGGTTGCCGAAAAACGCGCCAAGCGGGACGTGGACCGCGGCGGGCTGGGCCGGTCTGCCGTGGCTGTCACACTCCTCAAACGCTCCGGCGAGACCATCCACTGGGGCTGTCGCTGGGATGGCCGCGGCCTGGATGCTTGCAGGCTCATGATTGAATGCATCAGCCAGCGGGTTTTGAGTTCGAAGTTTCCCCACCGGCTGGCCGAGCTGCTCGAACCCTACCTGACCGAGGCAACCCCGCTCCTGCGGGAACGCAAGGCAGTCCAGCCCGTGACACATTTCCCCGTGAAAGAGGTGGTCCTTCGCGAGTTGACCCACTGCCTGGAACGCCAGCGGGGGCCCCGCTTTTCAGAGGCCATGGCGCAGGAGCTTCTAAAGACCGTGGAGGAGTACGTGGACCAATTAATCCAGTTGAGTCCCACGGACCGCCCGGAACGGCCCGATCAGGCAGAACAGCCCGACCAGACGGAACGGCCCGACCAGACGGAACAGCCCGATAAGAAGGCTTCAGCTGACATCGAGCGTATCATCCGCGACCTAATCGGCCTTTGCCAGACCGTGGCTTTCATTGAAAGGAACCTTCCCGGAGCCGATGACACATCCGGCTCGGCAGAAAGCAACCACATCGAGATGGAACCTCAACCCGCCGAAAGGCATACCGCACCATGAACGCGATGAGAACCCTTCACCAGATCTTGCTGCAGCCCACCGATGTCCTGTTTTTCCGGGACGGTCGGCCGATGACCGGTTCCCTGGCAGGACATACGGCCGCCTGGCCATTGCCGGATGTCACAAACCACGCGCTCCATGCCGCCCTGCACCGCGCCGGTCTCTCCGGTGTCCACACCCACCGACGGGGGCGCAGCGGCAGGTACACAGATCAACGGGACCGGAAGTTCGGGTGTCTTCTCACTGCCGGCCCCTTCCCTGTTGCCGCAGCTGCAGACCCGGGGTGCCCGCTGCCCGAACCCTGCTGGTTCTTCCCACGTCCCAGGGACACCCTGGAACCGGGGAATGTGGCCCTTTGCCTGCATCCCGTGCCGGGCGACTGGCGCCAGGCCAGCTCGCTCCCCAACCCCCTCAGGTATGCCGTGGCCAACTCGCGGCCCCCGGCCAAGGAAAGCGGGGCCGAACCATGGATTTCGCAGAGGGCTTTTGAGCGGTATTTGCGGGATCCGGCGGGCCAACCGGAGTCGTCGAATCAGTCATATCCTCCCGAGTTTCTCAAAGACGATGATCTTGCCGACCTGGAACAGACCATCGGCATCAGGATTGACCCCGAGTCGCTGACCACCGGCCACGGCGATGCGGAGGGGCAGATCTACAGTGCCTATTACCTCCGACTGCGCGACCGGTTCCGTCTCGGCCTATTTGCCGAGGCCATGGACAAGGTCGATGGAGACCCCGCAAGGCGATGCGATCTGATTCGCCTCCTGTTCAACGATGAACCGCGGTCCATCCTCGTCGGCGGTCAACAGCGGCTGTGCACTGCGCAACGGGCAGATGCTCCGGAGCCGTTGCCCTTGCCGCAGGGCTTGCGAAACGGAAGCGAGTTCAAACAGCTTCCCAATGGCGCGTATGCGGTCAAATGGGTGTTGCTGACCCCTGCGATCTGGCCGGAAATCCGGAGCGGAGAGACCCGGGACCCTGCCCGGTCCCGGATTCAGGCCCATCCCGGCGGCTGGTTGCCCAACTGGGTCCATCCCGAGACCGGCGATGTGTTGCTCAAGGCGGGTGACACCGACCGCAAACCGGGCGAAACAAGGGTAGCCTGGCGCGCACGAGTACGGGCACTGCCCCCCGTCAAGGCGCGCCTGGTGGCGGCGATTGTGCCCAAGCCACTGGCCGTGACCGGATGGTCCCTGGGCTGGCCGGAAGATGCGGTGGAAGGGACAGAGACCCCGGACGGGAACGCCGGGACCGGCGGCGCCAAGTCCACTCATCTGGCCGTTCCTGCCGGAGCGGTGTATTACTTCGAAGCCGACTCGCCCGGGGACGCCGCCCGACTGGCAGCGGCCCTCAACTGGCACGGCAGCACGCCGGGCCACGTCATCGTCAACCGCCGCAGCACCCTTTTGGGCGAAAAGGGTTACGGCCTGGGCGTCTGCGGCACCTGGCAGTTTTATGACGGATCCGACCCGTCTGCCGGATCCGTTTCAACCGATCGATCCAAGGAAACCCAAACGCACTGACCTATGAGCAAGCGCATCCTGTACATATTCACGAGAACGCCGTTGCATGTGGGTGCCGGCACCAGCGTGGGTGCCATTGACCAACCCATCATCCGCGAACGTCACACGGGCTTCCCGGTGATACCGGGCAGCTCCATCAAGGGCGTGTTGCGTGACGCGTGCCGAAATCACAGCGCCCTGGCTCCCAAAGAGGAGAGCATCTTCGGGAGGCAGGACAATGCAGGGAAGCTCACCTTCGGCGAAGCCAAGGTTCTGGCTTTCCCGGTCCGATCTGCGCGCGGTTCATTCGCCTTTATCACCTGTCCGTTGGCGTTGGAACGGTTCCTGCGCGAGCGAGGCGGCAACGACCTGAAGGTCCCTGACGAACCGGCAGACATGACCTGCCTGGCCGGCGACCTGGTCACGATCAGGCGCAACGGTCAAACCGGCGTCGTGCTGGAGGAATACCGTTTCAATTGCACCGAAAAGTTCCCCCAGGACTGGGAGAAGGACTTGCTCGAGTTGCTCGACGACCCGGTGTGGAAGGCGGGCAAGGGCAGGTTCGTCCTCTTGAGCAACGGCGACTTCTCTCACTTCGTCAAAAATGCCTGCGAGGTGAGTCAGCACATCAAAATCGACCCCAAGACGGGCACGGTGGAGGGAGGCTTCCTTTTCAACCTGGAAGCGGTTCCATCGGAAACGCTGTTCTTCGCCCCTGTCACGGCTCTTTCCCGTGCCAACGGCGAGTTGAAAGACCTTGAGCAACTTCTGGACGCCAAACCGGTGCTTCAGTTTGGCGGCGACAGCACCACCGGGTTGGGTTTCTGCACCGTGAAACTTGCGGAACGGAGGAAGGCATCATGAAGAATCTGGAACAAATCCGAGCTGCGAACGCTCTTGCCTATGCGGAAGCCGGCGTCAATACGCGCGGCTCCCAGGGGGGCGAAGTGGTGAAAAAACTGCCGGCTCTCATCATGTCCAACGGACTGTTGGCGGCCGGAGCCTTCGCCTACGCCAAGGGTCTAGGTGAAGGGTGGTATGTATGCTTCGACCACCTGGCCAGGCACCTGGCCCATGAAGACGTTGGTGTAGTGCCGCGCGACAAGGGCAACCTCAAAGCCATGTTGGACTACCTGACGAAAGAGGCTGACAGCGGCACGTTGAAACAGGCCACGGATGAAGCCCTGGCGTGGCTCTGCTACGCCAAACGGTTTGTGAAGAAGGACAACGAGGAGGAGGCCAAAGAATGATCCCAATGAGTCCTGACGTTCGCCAACTGATTGGCGACTGGGCCGAAAACGTGGACAACCGCGGCCTGCTGTACGAAAAGTTCGCGCTGCCCAAGTCATGGGGCATCGGAGATGACCAGAAGCTCAACGATGCAGCCCGGTGGAGCGTGTTGCGCATCGTCACCCGCGGTTCCGAGTTATTGCGCCGCGACGCCGAGCGGCTCCGCCGTGAGGCCGACGGGAAAAACGTACAACCTAATGTCCGAAAACGAAAACAACGGGACGCGGAAATCGCCGATAAAATGTCCAAAGTCGGCCGCTTCGATCCCGAATTGGTCAAAGCAGCGAATAGCGGCGCCTCCAGGTTTCTGACCGACCTCGACAAATCCTATGCGGGTCGCGTCGCGACATTCGAGGCCACGCTCGGCGCGCGCCTGATGGTGAACCTCGCCGGCGGCGTCGTGGAAAATGCCGGCATCGCGCTGGATCGCTGTTTCGGTTTGCCGTTCATCCCGGGCAGCGCGGTAAAGGGGATCGCCCGGAATCAGGCGCTTTGGGAAATCCATGAAGCCCAACCCGACGATAAGCGGCCACTTCTGAGGCTTGCGATGTTGCTCTTCGGTTACGGCGCAAACGATATCAAGGACCATGGCGACTTTGCGTGGGCGGGCGGTGCTGCCAATGCCCGGGAAACCGCCAAAGAGATCGGGGCCAACGACTTCAAGGGGTGCGCCTGTTTCCTGCCGGCCTACCCAACCACGCCGCCGACGCTTGTCGTGGACATGGTCAACCCGCACTACCCCGAATATTACCGGGGCAAACGCAGTCGGGCTGACGACAACGAGAATCCGGTCCCCAACTACTTCCCCGCTGTCGAAAAAGGTTCGACCTTTGGGTTTGCGGTGTTGTTGAACCGTGTCCCCCCGGTTGCCGGCATCACGGCGGCAGAACTATTGGATCAGGCCAGGGACTGGTTGAAGCGCGCAGTCACAAAGAGAGGCGTCGGGGCCAAGACCGCTGCCGGATATGGGTGGTTCGAACTGGGCCGTAAAACTTCCCGGCCGGTTGCAGCCTCGGAAGCAGTTGCAACAGGTACGGCCACCGCATCGCGCCCTGAAGCGCCGCCCGATTCGCCCGCCGACACCCTCATTGCCAAGTGGCGCGGTAAACTGACAGCGACGGGAAACTTCCCGGCTGCACTGCCTGAAATCGCAGCTTTGCAAAGCGATGCCGACCTGAAACGCGTTTTTGAAGCGGTCATTCCGCAGAATGAACGCCAGCGGCTGCGAAAGAATAACCCCTATTGGCAATCGTTCACCAGTGGTCGGCACGGCGAAGCCGGCAGGAAAATCCTTCAACGACTGGGCATCACTCTCAAGTAACCATGAACTGGCAACGTGAGATCGAAGTGCTGACGCCGCTGTTCAACCGCGGCGCCTACCAGGACACACCGGAAATCCGGGTTCCTTCCATCCGAGGGATGGTTCGATGGTGGTTTCGAGCCCTTGGCGGAACCTCCGATGAAGAAAAGGCCGTGTTTGGCGGGATGAAGGGCTTTGGTCATGCCCTGAGAGATCAAGTGGTCGCGTCGCGTCTGGTATTCCGTATCAAAGACATTAGGGCCCAGAGAGCCGACCCGGATCCCCCAACCCTGCCCCACAAAACAGGCGGTCAGGCCGCCCCACAAGCCGCCTTCCTGCGGGGCGCGCGTTTTCGTTTGGAGGTGTTCGATCGTTTGAGCCCGTTGGGACCGGAACTCCAGCGCAAAGTGGAAAACGCGCTCGAAGTCTGGCTTTTGCTTGGCGCACTCGGCTTGCGGGCCAATCGCGGTGCGGGCAGCGTCTGGCCCGGCGATGGCACAGCGCCGAAAACGGCGGCGGAATTGCGTCAGCGGCTGAACGAATGCGGTTGCAACTGGCCGGTGATGTTGGCCGGCGACGAGGTTGGGGCCAGTGCCGAAGAGCTCAGAAAAGCTGCAACCGACACGAAGAACGGCATGCCGGATGTCTTTGGACAGGCAGCGCCTCACCGCCAAGCCTCCACGGTCAAATTCAAGATTGTCCGGCTGGAGGAGAAACCCCGACTCCTTATTACCGCGCCCACATTGGACACACTTCAAAAGGCGCAGGAGGCTTTGAACGAAAAACTATCCCGGCCGAAGACCTGGGAGCTCGTGAAGTAGCACCCGGACGTAATCTGCGGGGTTGCACATGGAAACACAGGTACTCGGGAAAACGTCCAGCCGACCTGCTGCAGGTGACCGGTCAGGGGCATCCTCAAGAGCACCGGACGGATCCGCGGCCGGCGGGGTGGACGCGGTGCCACTGCAACTGCCGGCCCGGCGGGAAATTGGCGAACCGTGGCATCGGCCGGATGGGTGGGGTCAGGAGGGTGAGCCGCCGCGCTGCCCGTTCTGCGGCGTGCTGGGGGCGTTGGATGGGGTCGGGACCGGCCGGGATGCCGGCCGGCAGTTCCGGGGGCTCACGGCCGGCGCCCACTGGGAGGGGATCTCACAACCATGAACGTTCAGGCCCACCTGTTCGTCAGTCTCGGGACGGCACCGGCCATTGTGCCGGAGGCGTTCCTGCTGCCCGGAGCCAGGTTCGTGAGTGTCCACGTGCTGACCACGGAACGACCGGACGTGACGCTGATCCGCGAATTCTTTCGACGGCACGCCCCGGGGGTGAACCTCACCATCACGCGGGTGGCGGGGTTTCAGGATTTGAAGTCCGAGGAGGACCACTTCCGGTTCGAAGAGGTCATGTTCCGCTGGTTTTTGGCGAGCCGGACCGGGCCCGAACAGCGGTTCGTCTGTCTCACGGGCGGGTTCAAAACGATGTCGGCCGCGATGCAAAAGGCGGCCACGGTCCTCGGTGCGGCCGAGGTTTTTCATGTGCTGGCGGACGATTGCTGTGTTGGGCCCCAGGGAAGGCTCATGCCCCCTTCGACGCTGGAGGAGATCCTCTGGGCGCGGGATCAAGGGCATCTCCACTGGATTCGATTGGGGCCGGAGCGGGGCTGGCCCCAGCTGCGGCGGATTGCGCCCGAGCAGTTTCCGCTTCAGGTGGTCGAGGAAAAAGGGGACGAGCGCCGGGTGCAGGCGGAGGACCGGGCCTTTGGCACGTTCCTGCAGGACCTTCTCCAGAGGGCGTCCCGGATCGCGGGCGCGTGGGAGATGCTGCCGGAGCTGCCGTTTGCAGACCTGGCCACGTGGTCCGAGGGAGAGCTTGCGTGGCTTCGTGAACCGCTGGATCCCCGGGCGCCGGCGGATCAGCGGTGGGTGGCCGGGTTGCCCAAAATCGAGCTGCACTGTCATCTGGGCGGTTTTGCCACGCACGGGGAACTTCTCCGGCGGGTGCGGAACGCGGCGGAGAATCCGGGGAAGCTCCCACCGCTGGAGGAACCGCGTCTGCCGGAGGGTTGGCCGTTGCCGGCGCAACCGATTCCGCTGGCCGAGTACATGAAGCTCGGCAACGCCAACGGCACCGCGTTGCTCAGGGATCCGGGGTGCCTGCGCGAGCAGTGTCGGCTGCTGTACCGCCACCTGGTGGATCAGGGGGTGTGCTATGCCGAGGTGCGTTGTTCGCCGGCAAATTATGCCGAGGTGCGTTCGCCCTGGGACGTGCTGGCGGACATTCGCGCGGCTTTCCAGGAATGCATGGAAGGGGCTCGGACGGCACCCGGCGGGCTTCCGGCCTGCCATGTCAACCTGATCCTGATCGCGACGCGGCGTGCGTCCGGTGATTATCGCGCCGCCATCGCCCGGCATCTGGCGCTGGCGGTGACCGCGGCGGAACATTGGCGGGATGAGAATGCCTGCCGGGTGGTGGGTGTGGACCTGGCCGGGTACGAAGACGAGAAGACGCGGGCGCATTATTTTCGGGAGGAATTTACTGCGGTGCACCGGTGCGGGCTGGCTGTGACGGTGCATGCGGGGGAGAACGATGATGCGGAGGGGATCTGGCGGGCGGTGTTTGACCTGAACGCGCGCCGTTTGGGACACGCGTTGAGTTTGGGACAATCGCGGGAGCTGTTGCGGTCGGTTGCGGACCGGGGCATCGGGGTGGAGCTCTGCCCTTACGCCAACCTGCAGATCAAAGGGTTTCGACTGGACGGATCGGATCGGGCGGGTCCGGCCGATCCGCGGCATGAGGCGCATGCGCCCGGCCCTTACCCGTTGCTGGACTATCTCAGGGAGGGCGTACGGGTCACGGTGAACACGGACAACATCGGCATTTCCGCGGCTTCCCTGACGGACAACCTTCTGCTGGCGGCGCGTTTGTGTCCCGGGCTGACCCGGCTGGACCTGCTGCACCTGCAGCGGCATGCCCTGGAGACGGCCTTTTGTACCGCGACGCAACGCCTGACCCTGCTCCGGCGAATTTCGTCGGGCATACCGCGTCCCTGAACCGGAACGGTGAACCGGGACTTGCGCGGGGGCGGGCGACTTCCGAGGCTGATGCGCTCTCATGAAAGCCTGGGTGAACGAGCGGATTTTATGTGTTCGGACCTCGGCCCTGCCGGCGCATTGGTTGCCGGAATCGGGTGCCGTCGCCATGGATGAGCGGGAACTGCTGGCCACGCTGGCAGGGATCCAGCCGTGGTGGCGGGCCCGGGCGGAGGCGGAACATGATCCGGCCACGAAGCAGTGGATTCCGTATGTGCTCGTCCAAAACGGCCGGGGCGAACTGGCGGTGTACCGGCGGCAGGGGACCGAACCGCGGCTGCATGGTTTGTGGTCGGTGGGCATCGGCGGGCACATCAATCCCGGCGACGCACCGGAATCGGCAGGGGCAGCGTCCGGGGAACGGTTCTGGCGCGAGGTGTTGTGGGCCGGATTACGCCGTGAACTGGCCGAGGAATTTCCCGGTGCCGCCCATCACGGGACCACCCGGTTTCTGGGGTTGATTCATGAGAATCGGACGCTGCTGGGTCAGGTGCATTTGGGGGCCGTGTTTTTGCATTCGGTGAAAGAGGTGCACCCGCAGGCCGGCCCTGAGCTGGGCGATTTGCAATGGCTGCCGCCCTCGGCCCTGGGCGGGCCGGCCTGGCCGTGGGACCGGCTCGAGCTTTGGTCGCGCCTTGCGCTGCGGCTGTTGGGCTGCGGCGCGGCAGGAACCACGGAGACAAGGACCTGAATTCACCCCGGAGGCACAGAGGGCAGAGAGGGGGCACGGAAAGGGTTGCAAGAGGAGGCGATTGGAACGCCGGCCCGGCCGGTTCAGAGGTTTCGTGCCCGAAAGAACAGGGGCGGTCCCTCACGGGGCAGGGGGAGCCGGAACACGGTGGCGCGGGGATCGTTTGTGTTCCGGGCCACCGGGATCCAGGTGTCTTCCAGCGGTTGGGTGGTGCACTGGATTTCCACGCCCTGGCCGGACCGGTACCCGCCCACGGTAAGCTCCAGGGTATCCCCTTCGATGGCCCAGGAACGGAGCAGCGGGCGGTATTGTTCGAGGGCCGTCAGAAGGGCACGGGCGGCGGCGAGCCGTCCGGCGACGATCATGGCGAACACCTGGTCAAGCTCCTCCGCCACTTCGGGCCGACCGGCGTCCCGGCGGCGCAGCTGCAGCAGGCGCAGCGGTAATTCGAGGTCCTCGGGGCCGTACGGGAAGGCGGGATCCAGAAACTGACGTCGCGCCTGCTGGATGTGGATGAGGTCACGGTAACCGAATTCGAGGGTGGGTTCGATGACGGTGCCTTCGCCGAAGTCGTTCCATGTGGCGATTTGGACCAGGAGGGCGCGGTTGGTGAGGGCGCGGTGGAGGGTGTGGCGGAACGTGTCGCCGTTGGCATCATCGAGGTACCCGTAGGAGGGGCCGACGCCGGCCTGGGCGTAGATATCGTGGAACCGGGGGAAGGCGGTGCTGACGAAGGCGGGCCAGGCTGCGGCCTTTTGTTCGAATCCGTCCAGGTAGTCGCGGAGGGCTTGCGGGTGCAGCACACCGGCGTTGGTGGCGGCGGCCCACATGGGCGGCCAGTTGAAGGCCCCGGTGGCGCCGGTGACGCGGCGGTCCAGGGTGAAGAAGGCCGGTGCGTTGCCCGGTTGCAGCGCGGTGAAGATGGCGGGCCACTGGTCGCCGGTGAAATAGACCGGGCCGAAGTTGAGCAGGACGGGGCGGTCCTGCCAGCGCAGGTAGCCGGGCCGGGTGAAGAAGCGGGTTTCCGCCTCGAGCAGGGCGGCGCGGGCCCGGGTGATGGCGGCACTGGCGGGGATGTAGCCGCCTTCGATCATCCGCGCGATGGTGCGGTCCTCGTAGCAGAGACAAAACTGCAGCCCGGCCCGGCGGGTCCAGTCGAAGAGCAGGATCGTCCGCTCGTGGATGCGGGCGTAATCGAGGTAATCGTCGGGGCCGTACCAATCGGCAATGACGCCATCCAGCCCGGCCAGTTTCATGAGCAGGACGTGGTACTCGAGGATGGCCGGGTCGGCGGAATCGTAGGGCCCGGACAGTGGGTAGTAATGGGACGCGATCTGTCTGCGGCCGGTGTCGTCGCGGATTTCAGGGTCGAAATGGTTCATGGTCCAGTGCCAGCCCCAGCGGCTGCTGACGGGCGGGGCGGTGTACCAGGGCATGTAATGGGCCAGAAGCCATTTCCCGGCTGCAACACCGGGCGCGGGATGGAGCCCCAGCCAGAAGGCCAGGAGCCAGCCCGGGACGGCCAACGCTTGCAAGCAACCACGCCGTGGCCGGCAGGAGCCGGCCCGCGCGGGTGGCACTGGAGGGGAGGATCCCGGCGACACGGGCGAATCGGGCGGCGCGCCGGCGTTCAAGGTTGTTGCATGACCCGGAACCAGAGCCTGTCGTACCCCGGCAGGCTGAGGCTGTAGGTGACCTCGGTGCCCTCGGCGTAGATGTCGCTGACGATCGGTGTGAAGGGCGTGTCCAGGTCGGTGGTGTATTCCAGGGTGTAAAGTTTGCCCGGCTTGCTGTCCCAGGTGAGCGTGATCCGGGAGGTGGCCGGGTCAAACTCCCAACCCTTGATTCGCAGGCCCGGCGCACCGATGAGCCGGAAATCCTCCCACGTCACGGTGTACGGGCCGTTGCAGCCGTAGAATCCGGGATCGAGCTGCAGGTGAAAGAAGTCCAGGTGCGCCAGGTCCAGGCCGGGCACGGTGCCCTGACTGGAGATGAAGGTGGGTTGGTTTACGTCCATGGTGAGGACGTGGCGACCGCGCGTTTGTCCGTACCAGGCGTAGTTGTAGAAGGTACCGTCGGCGTCCACGAGGGAAACGATCGGGCCGAGGTGTCCGTCAGCCTCCGGGGGCCCGTCGAGGGTGACGATCACCTGCACGGTGGTTTCGCCGCTGGCGTCCACGCTGATGTCCTTGTAACCGCTGCCGAAGCAGGTGGCGGTGATGGAATAGTTGGTTTCGGTGGCCACGATGGTGGCGTTGCCCCAGGAGGCGAAACGACCGTCCAGGGCGAAGAAATCGTCAAACGTGGCGATGACCGTTTCGGCGCGCAGGGACAGGGCCAGGCCCAGTCCCAGAAGGCCGACCTGTGCGGGGAGGTAACGGCTGACCGGTCTCATGGGCGACACACTCGCGATGAAGGTTCGGTTCGGCGGAACGGATTCGCGTGGGGATCAGGCACGCCGGCGGCGCAGCAGGAGGGCCGGTCCGCCCAGCGCCAACAGGGCCCACACGGACGGTTCGGGCACCAGTCGCAGGTCTTCGAACGAGACCGTGTAGGTGCCGGTGTACCCGCCGGGATCGAGTTGGAGGTGCAGATGGGTGAGGGTGGCCAGGTCCAGGCCCGGCACGGTGCCGGGCTCGGTCCACGTGGGCTGGTCCACGCGCCTGGTGAGGACGTGGGAACCCAGGGTTTGGCCGTACCAGGCGTAATTGTAGGCCGTGCCGTCAGCGTCTTTGAGGGTGACGATCGGGCCGAGGAACCCGCTGGCTTCCGGCGGACCGCTGAGGGTGACGGTGAGTTGGAGGAGGTCGTAGCCGGTACCGTCAATGGTGCCGAGGTACTTCCAGTTGCTGCCGTAGCCGGAGGCGGTGATGGTGTAGGCCGTGGGCCCGGAAACGACCGTGCCCGTGGCCCAGGAGGCGTACAAGGCGTCGGAGGTGAAGTTGTCGAAGGTGCTGATGACGACGTCGGCCCGGGCGGTGCAGCCGAGGGCCAGTGCCAGGGTCAGAAACGAGGCATGCGTTTTCATGGTTGAGAACTCCAGAGTGAAAACCAGTTCGACGCTACTCTAAGCGGTCCGGGGGCGGAGACCAGTCGCATGAAGTGGGGACATGGACCCGCAGCGACCTCGGAAAGACATCGCGGAGGCACAGAGCGCATAAACCCCGGAGGCACGGAACGAAAGGAACCCGGGGAGGGACGGGCGACACAAAGGTCGTGCACAGAGGTGCCGTGCGGATGAAACACGCATGGGAGGGGCGCAGTCCTCTGTGCCCGTTTACCTTATCCCGGGAGGGGCACAGTCCTCTGTGCCCGCAAATCTTCAGATCGCGGGGGCGCGGTCGATCCCGGCCTGGCGGAGTGTGTGGAGGGCCTTGCGATTCGGTGGTACCCCGGGAGGGGCACGGTCCTCTGGGCCCGTTCATTCTTGCGGACGGCGAGGACGCCGTCCCTCCCAACGATCCATTCAGGGAGGGGCGCAGTCCTCTGTGCCACAGGCAGGATTGCCTGTGCCACCCAGCAGAGCGAAAACGCACCCTCCGGGAGGGGCACGGTCCCCTGTGCCCGTTTACCTTATCCCGGGAGGGGCGCAGTCCCCTGCGCCCGTTCACTCTTTCGGACGGCGAGGGCGCCGTCCCTCCCATTGCACCCTCTGGGAGGGGCACCGTCCTCGGTGCCCGCCAATTCTTGCGGACCGCGAGGACGCCGTCCCTCCCATTCCACCACTCGGGAGGGGCACAGTCCCCTGTGCCCGTTTACCTTACCCCGGGAGGGGCGCAGTCCCCTGCGCCCGCAAATCCTTGCCTCCGTGCCCACCAATTTTTGCGGACCGCGAGGACGCGGTCCCTCCCATTGCACCATTCGGGAGGCGCACAGTCCTCTGTGCCACAGGCAGGATTGCCTGTGCCACTCTGCAGAGCGACAACGTACCCTCTGGGAGGGGCGCAGTCCCCTGCGCCCTTTAATTCTTGCGGACCGCGAGGACGCGGCCCCTCCCATGGCACCATTCGGGAGGGGCACAGCCCCCTGCGCGCGTTTTCGCCAACCCCGGAAGAGGCACAGTCCTCTGTGCCACAGGCAGGATTGCCTGTGCCACTCAGCAGAGCGAAAACGCACCCTCCGGGAGGGGCACGGTCCTCTGTGCCTGCCAATTTTGCGGACCGCGAGGACGCCGTTGATCCCGGCCCGGCGGAGTGTGTGGGGTGCCTTGCGATTCGGTGGTAGCCCGGGAGGGGCACGGTCCTCCGTGACCGCCAATTTTAGCGGACCGCGGGGACGCGGTCCCTCCCATCCCACCCTCTGGGAGGGGCACAGTCCTCTGTGCCCGTTTTCGTCACCTCCGGGAGGGGCACAGTCCCCTGTGCCCGCCAATTCTTGCGGACGGCGGGGACGCCGTCCCTCCCATTCCGCCCTTTGGGAGGGGCATAGTCCTCTGTGCCACAGGCAGGATTGCCTGTGCCACTCAGCAGAGCGAAAACGCACCCTCTGGGAGGGGCACGGTCCCCCGTGCCGGCCAATTCTTGCGGACCGCGAGGACGCGGTCCCTTCCACTCTACCATTCGGGGGGGAGCAGCCCCCCTATGCCCGTTGTCGTCACCTCCGGGAGGGGCAAAGTCCCCTGTGCCACAGGCAGGATTGCCTGTGCCACTGAGCAGAGCGAAAACGCACCCTCTGGGAGGGGCACAGTCCCCTGTGCCCGCAAATCTTCAGATCGCGAGGACGCGGTCCCTCCCATCCGACCCTCTGGGAGGGGCACCGTCCTCTGCGCCCGTTAATTTTTACCACCCTTTGGGAGGGGCGCAGTCCCCTGCGCCCGTTCACTCTTTCGGACGGCGAGGACGCCGTCCCTCCCATTCCACCACTCGGGAGGGGCACAGTCCCCTGTGCCCGCAAATCTTCAGACCGCGGGGACGCCGTTGATCCCGGCCCGGCGGAGTGTGTGGAGTGCCTTGCGATTCGGCGGTAGCCTGGGAGGGGCACGGTCCCCCGTGCCCGCCAATTCTTGCGGACGGCGAGGACGCGGTCCCTCCCAGCGGTGCATTCAGGGAGGGGCACGGTCCCCTGTGCCCGCAAATTCTTGCCTCCATGCCCACCAGATTTTGCGGACCGCGGGGACGCCGTCCCTCCCATTCCACCGTTCGGGAGGGGCACAGTCCTCTGTGCCACAGGCAGGATTGCCTGTGCCACTCGGCAGAGCGAAAACGCACCCTCCGGGAGGGGCACCGTCCTCGGTGCCCGTTCTCGTCAACGCCGGGAGGGGCGCAGTCCCCTGCGCCCGTTCACTCCTGCGGACCGCGGGGACGCGGTCCCTCCCGTTTCACGGGCCGATGGGATGCGGTCTTTCCCGGCCCGAGGTCATGCGGGTCCGGGGTGGTTGGCGGGGTTGGGCGG
>NZ_JAAKYA010000016.1 GCF_011044775.1 Limisphaera ngatamarikiensis
GTTCGGGCGCGGGGACGGGGTGGGTGGGGTGGGCCCGGGGGCAGGGGCCGGGCGGGTTCATAAAACATTTGCGCCGGCCGGTGGGGGTTCCTACCGTCACGCCGTGGCTGTGCGACTGACGATTCTGGGCAGTGGTTCGGGCGGCAACTGCGCGTATTTGGAGACGGACGAGACCCGGCTGTTGATTGATGCGGGGTTCTCGCCGCGGCAGATTCGTTTGCGTCTGGCGCAGATCGGGCGGAGTCCGGAGACGCTGCATGGGATTCTGGTGACGCACGAGCACACGGATCACATTGCCGGTTTGGCGGGGTTGGCGGGCAAGCTGGGGTTGCCGGTGTATTGCAACCGGGCCACGGCGGAGGAGATCGTGCGGTACCACGACATGAGCTTTGATTTCCGGTTGTTCACGACGGGGGCGACCTTCGAGATCGGGGACGTGGTGGTGGAGAGTTTCAGTGTCCCGCATGATGCGCAGGATCCGGTGGGGTTTGTGTTGCGGACGGTGTCGGGCCGGGTGGCGTTTGCGACGGATCTGGGGCATTTCACCCGGTTGGTGGGGGATCGGGTGCGGAATGCGCGGGTCCTGGTTTTGGAAACCAACCATGACGTGCGGATGCTGCAGGAGTGTCCGCACCGGCCGTGGAGCCTGAAACAGCGGATCCTGAGCCGGCACGGTCATTTGTCGAATGAGGCGGCGGCGGAGGGTTTTGAGCAGGTGGTGGGGGATGCGATGCAACATGTGTTGCTGGCGCATTTGAGCCGGGACTGCAACCGGCCGGAGCTGGCGCTGGGCGCGATTCGGGAACGGGTGGAGCGCTTGGGGGCGCGTCATGTGCAGGTGATGGTGACGTCGCAGGATCAGCCCTCGCCGACGTTGAGTCTTTGAGGGCGGGAGGTGTCGGGGCCATGCCACGGTTCACGTTGGATCTGCGGCTGACGCCCGACGAGTTTTTGCCGTATTACCGTGGTGAGGTGCAGACGGTGCGGGCGCGGTCGGTGGAAGGTCTGGTGGTGGAGTTTCCGGCGCGGCTGTTGCAGCGGTTTTTGACGCCGGAGGGGATTTGCGGGCGGTTTGTGCTGACGTGTGACGATGCGTTTCGGCATGCGCGGCTGGAGCGGGTGGGCCCGCCCGGTGCGGGTGGGGCCGGTTCGGCGGGTTCGGATCGGGTTTGAGGGCTCATGTACGAGGTGGAACGGATTACGGATCTGGATCGGCCGGAGCTGCGTCCCTATCGGACGATGCGCTGGGATGCGACGCATCGTGCGTTGAATTTGTTTGTGGCGGAGGGGGAGAAGGTGGTGCGGCGGCTGTTGGAATCGGACCTGGAGATCGTGTCGATGCTGATGCCGCCGAAGTGGCTGGAGGTTTTGTCGGGGCAACTGGCGGCGCGGCCGGAACGGATCCGGGTGTTTGTGGCGGAGAAGTCGCTGTTGGAGACCCTGACGGGATTTACGATGTATCAGGGTTTGCTGGCGGTGGCCCGGATTCCGCCGCCGCGGCCGTTGGAGGAGCTGGTGGCGGGGTTGGCGCGGCCGCAGTTGTGGGTGGCGATGGAGGGTTTGTCGAATGCAGAGAACGTGGGGGTGCTGGTGCGGAACAGTGCAGCTTTTGGCGTGCAGGGTTTGGTGGTGGGGGAGACCTGCAGCAGTCCGTGGTTGCGGCGGGCGGTGCGGACGTCGATGGGCACGGTGTTTCGGATTCCGGTGGTGGAGGCGGTGCGGTTGACGCACACGTTGCGGGAGCTGCAGTCGTACGGCATCCGGTGTGTGGCGGCGCATCCGCGGCCGGAGGCCACGCCCCTGTCGAAGGCGGATTTGCGGGGCGACTGTTGTCTGGTGTTTGGCAGTGAAGGGAGCGGTTTGACGGAGGCGACCGTGTCCGTGTGCGACGAGATGGTGGCCATTCCGATGGCGCCCGGGGTGGACTCGTTGAATGTGGGGAGTGCCTCGGCGGTGTTTTTGTACGAGGTGAACCGGCAGCGGGGTCGGGTTTGACGCGGGGAGGTGGCGGCGGGTGGGGGTTGAGGAGGCGGCGTGCGGGGCTGTTGGGGGGCTCCGGTTCAGGAACTGGCGCTGGTGTAGCGGCGCAGGGAGAGGCGCCAACCCCATTCCGACAGTACCAGGCAGAGGGCGGCCAGCAGGACCAGCAGACACGGCCAGAAAGGAGAATCCAATTTCTCGGCCAGCACGCGTACCGGCACGTTGGTGACCAGCAACACGGGGAAGACGAAGGTGAACACCACGCGGAACAATCCGCGGAAGGCCTCATCCGGCATGCGCGCCAGCTGAAACAGGTTGTAGTAGCCCCAGACGATGCCCTGGGCCTTGACGGTCCAGAAGCTGATGGAGGCCAGCAGGAACATGAGCGAGTAATGGACCAGGATCCCGCAGAGACAGAGGGCCGAGAAAGCCAGCAGCCGGGCGGGTGTCAGTTGCAGGTCCAGTTGATGGGCGGCGTAGCCCATGACCACGAGGGCGGTGGCGGCGTTGACGAAGCTGCCCAGGTCCACCTGCCGGAGGGAGACCAGAAACCGCGAATTGGCCGGTAGTACCAGCAGGAAATCGAGTTTGCCGGTTCGAACCAGCTCGCTGAGGTTGGCGCAGTTGATGAGGAAAAAGGCCTGGAAGATCTCCTGGATGAAGTGGCTGGTGCCGACCAGCAACACGACCTGCCACCGGGTCCACGTGCCGATGGCGTCGGTGTGGAGGTAGAGGACGCCGATGAAACAGAGTTGCAGGGCGAACCACAGCAGCTCGACCACGATCCAGAGGAGGAAATTGGTTTTGAAGGTCATCTCGCGCGTGACCGAGTTGCGCCACAGGGCGGCGTAGATGCGGAGGTGCCGGCGCAGCCAACCGGGCGGGTTGGGTTGGGGGGTTGGGGTCGGGGCGACGGGTGGGGTGGGCGATTTCATGGTGTCAGCC